>NZ_DALZMB010000003.1:58645-96479 GCF_032007265.1 Paracoccus sp. (in: a-proteobacteria)
CGAGGCTTTGGTTGCGCCCCGGCTTGGGGCGCAATCGCATTCTTTGGCGTCTTTAGTCGCGGCCCAGAAGCTGGTTGGCCTCTTGCAGCAGCCAGTGACGCGCCTGATCCACCTCAAGGCGCCATGACATCATTTGCGCGCCGATCTCTCCTTGTCCGGCCAAGCGGGGTGCCAGCGCATAAAGCGCCAGGGCCAGAACCGCCAACATCAGAGCAAGGCCAAATCCGGTGCGATAGCCCGCAGGAGCCTTGGCCGCGCTAGGGGCGATCTTGGCGGGAAGATGCGCAACCTCGGTCGATACAAGGGCTGAGGGCTTGGCGGCCGCCGGTGTAGACGGCGACGCGGCCGGGGTCTCGGGCGCGGCGACCGGATCGCTGGTCGGCTTGGCCGCGCTTGTCGGATGGGCGGGGCTTGCGGTCAGGTTCGGGTCGACCGGGTCCAGCGGCTTGTCCCCATCGATACCCGCGTCGAGGGGCGCGGTGCCCTCTGTCTTGGGCTGAGTCCCATCCGATGCGGCGTCCACAGGCAGGGCGGATGCTGGCGTAACCGTGTCGCGCGGGTCCGGTGGGGCCGATGGGGCCGAAGGGGCGTGATCGACCGTCTCGGGCGCCGCATCGCCTGGCAAAGACAGCGCGTCATCGCCACGCACCTCTGGTTCGTCATAAAATCCGGCTGATGTGGAGCCGGGTGCAAGCGGCTCATCCAACTGTGACGCTGCTAGTGATTCTGCTTCTAGATCGGTCTCGGTCTGGGGCTCGGGGGTGGGCTCAGCCTCGGGCACGGGCTGCGGTGAATGCAGCGTTGCTGCCAGCTTTTCGGCATCCGGCAAGACCAGTGGCGGGACTTCGTAACGGGGCTTGGGTGCTGGCTGATTCTGTGCCGGGGCGGCGGTGACGGGCTGAAGGTCGTTCAGCTCGGCCACGGTTGTTGCGGGCCAATCGATGATCGGTATGTCAAAGGGGGGAATGGTCCGCCCCAGGCCTTGCGCCCAGACATCGCCCTGATCCTTGCCCCGATCAGAGAGCGGATCCGAGACAAAGGCGGCGGCATCGGTCACTTCTTTGCGAGTGTCGCGGCCCACCTCGGCGGCCAGATCCCCCAGACCCGGGCGCGGATCCGAACCCTGACGTTCGATGTCGCGGTTGCGCAGCTCGCGGCTGGCCTCGTCGCGCAGGATTGAAAGGACAGAATCGCTGAGCGGACGGCTCAGAACCGGCTTGGCCTCGGGGCCAACCGGGTTGGGGTTTTGCGGCTCTTTGGGCTGAAACCACACCTGTCCGCATGCCGAACATTCGACATCACGCCCCAGGGCCGGCACCAAGGTGCCGTCGATTTCATATTGAGCGTCGCAGTTTGGGCAAATCAGCCGCATTCTGTCTCTTTCCGTTTCGTAAAAACGCGCAGGAATCCATCATCATGGTTTCTCTGCCGTCTCGCATTCGCCGCAGACCTGTTCTATCAAGCGTGAACCCCCGCGCCAAGAAGCAGGGGAAAAGGAGGTTCACGTGATCGAAATGCAGGGCGTGTCATTTGGGTATCACAGCGGCGAGGACCTGCTGTCTGACGTGACACTGAGCCTGCAACCGGGCTCGTTCTACTTTCTGACCGGGCCGTCAGGTTCGGGCAAGACCACATTTTTGCGGCTATGCTATGCCGATCTTTTGCCGACCAAAGGGCTGCTGACGGCCTTTGATCAGGATGTCACCAGCTTTGGCCGTGATGGCATTGCCGCTTTGCGACGCCGCGTGGGCGTTGTGCACCAAGATCCGCAATTTCTGGACCACCTGCCGGTTGCAGAAAATGTCGCCCTGCCGTTGACCGTTTCCGGTCAGCCCATCGATATGCAGGAATTGCGCCAATTGCTGGTCTGGGTTCAGATGACCAGCCATGCACGCGCCATGCCTCCCGAGCTGTCGGGCGGCGAGCGTCAGCGCGCGGCGCTGGCCCGGGCCGTGATCTTGTCGCCCGATCTGATTTTGGCGGATGAGCCGACGGGCAACCTGGATTGGGACATGTCGATGCGGCTGCTTCAGCTTTTGGTCGAGCTGAACCGCTCGGGCAAATCGGTGCTGATTGCGACCCATGACCTGAACCTGATCCGCGCCGCCAAAACGATGGTCTCGGCGCGTGTTTTGCGGATTGCCGGAAAATCGCTGCAACTGGCAGGAGCGGACCTGTGAGAAAACCCGAGCTGAAACTTCGCAAAGCCGATCTGAAATCGCTGGATCTGGCTGCCCTGTGGCGCGGTCTGATGCGCTCGGATGGCGGGATCGCTGACCGGGTCGTGCCGCCGACGGGTTTTACCGCGCAGCTGACGCTGTTTTCCGCCGGGGCGATGGCCTTTTTGGCGGTTTTTGCCCTGGCGCTGGCCTTGGCAACGGGGCGGCTGGCCGAACGCTGGTCGGAATCGCTGGCGCAGACCGTCACCATCCGCGTTTCCGCCCCCGCCGATCAGATCGAGCAGCAGACCGCTGCGGTGCTGGAGGTGCTCAAGGCCACGCCTGGCGTTGCGGCTTCGCAAGTCGTCAGCGACGAAGAGGTCGAAAAGCTGCTAGAGCCGTGGTTCGGCCCGGATGTTCCGGTTGATGCGCTGCCCGTGCCCAAGCTGATCGAGGTCAGTCAGACCCGAGAATTTGATTCCCAAGCCCTGCAATTGCGCCTGCAAGCCGAGGCCCCCGGCGCGGTGGTCGATGATCACACCCGTTGGCGTCAGCCGCTTGTCAGTGCGGCATGGCGCTTGAAAGTGTTGGGCATTTTCTCACTGGTTCTGATTGCGGCGACTTCGGGGGCCATGATCACGCTTGCGGCCAAGGCGGCACTTGCGGCCAATGGTCAGGTCATTCGGGTGCTGCGCCTGATCGGGGCCCGCGACATCACGATCGCCACGGCCTTTGTGCGCCGCTTTACCCGCCGCGCGGCCCTTGGTGCGGCAGCAGGCACGGCGCTTGGTGTGGTGGCGATGCTGCTTTTGCCGGGCGTTGATCAGGCTGGCGGCTTTTTGACCGGGCTTGGTTTTCAAGGCTGGAGCTGGATCTTACCCCTGCTGATCCCGGCGGTTTGGGCGGGCATCGGCTTCCTGGCCACGCGTTGGGCTGCATTGAAGATCTTGCGCGAGGTGCGGTAATGGCCGCGCCCTATCTGCGCCGCAAACCGGCACCATTGGCGCTGCTGCGCGCGATCCTGTTCTATGTCTGGATTGCCCTGGTCACGCTGGTGATGGGAATTTGCTGGTTTCCGGTGGTCAGCTGCAGCCGAATGGGCATCCATCGGCTGGGTGTGGCCTGGACGGGGCAGATCCTTGCGGCGGCGCGGGTGATCTTGGGCATCAAGGTCGAGATCAGGGGCACGCCGCCCACGGGCGAATGCATCATTGCCTCTAAGCATCAAAGTTTTCTGGATATTCTCGCCATTGCCAATGCCGTGCCGCAATGCGCCTTTATCATGAAGCGCGAGCTGCTGCGTGTGCCGATCATGGGCTATTACGCGCGCAAGGCGGGCTGCATTCCCATCGATCGCGCCAAAGGCTCTGAGGCGATGAAGAAAATCTCGGCAGAAATCGAGACAGCGCGTGCCCGTCCCGAGGGTTTGGGCCAGCTGATCATCTATCCCGAGGGGACGCGCACCCCGCCCGGCGAGAAGCGTAAATACAAATATGGCGTGGCCTCGATCCGGCAGGTCACGGGCCTGCCTGTGGTGCCCGTCGCGGTCAATTGCGGCCTCTTTTGGCCCAAAAAGGGCTTTCCCTTTTATCGCGGCACCTCGGTCATCTCATTTTTGCCGGTCATCGGACCCGAGGAAAATCACACTTCCTTCATGGAAAAGCTTTACAATCAGATCGAGGATGCCAGCGATCAGCTGCTGGCCGAAGCTGGGGGCACGCAGGAACCATGAAGTGGCTGACAAGCGAAGATTTGACGGAAATCTATGGTACTCCCGGTCCGGCCTCGCTTGATAAAGTCACCGATCATGTCACCCCTGATTATGGCAAGATGCTGGCGGCCTCGCGGTTTTGCGTGCTTGCGACCTTTGGGCCGCGCAGCGTCGATGCCAGCCCGCGTGGCGATGATGGCCCCGTCGCACGTCTGCTGGACCCAAAGCATATCGCGTTGCCCGATTGGCGCGGCAATGACCGGATCGACAGCATTCGCAATATCGTCGCGGATGGTCGTGCCAGCCTGATGTTTCTGATCCGCGGCTCGGGCAGCGTGCTGCGGGTGCGGGGGCTGGCGCGCGTGACAGATGATGCCACGCTTTGCGCAAGTTTTGAACGCGAGGGCAAATTGCCGCGTTGCGTCATCGTGCTGCAAGTGGCCGAGGTTTATTTCCAATGTGCGCGGGCAGTGATGCGCGCGGGTTTGTGGTCAGGGGCACAGGATCAGCACGGATTGCCCAGTCCTGGTCAAATCCTGGATGCCATCGGCCGCGATGATTTCGACGGCGCGGCCTATGATGCGGCCTGGCCCGCGCGGGCCGCCAAGACAATGTGGTGACAGGGAAAAGAGCGGGGCCGCTTGGTCCGCTGCGTCCCGTCTGATATGCTGCGGCCAGACTGATATGTTGCCAAAGCCAGAGCTTATCACCTTGGGATCATCTTGGGCGAAGCGGGCCAATGCTGTAACGGTTGCCGCAGATTACCTTGCTGCGCGCCCGGCTTAGGGCTATCTAGCTAGACCCAGACGCAGAGTAGGGCGGATCATGTCCCCAATCATTGAAGTCGACCATCTCACCAAGCGTTATGACAGTGGCACGCATGCGCTGGATGATGTGACGCTGAACATCGAGCAAGGCGAAATCCTTGCCCTTCTTGGACCAAATGGTGCGGGCAAAACCACGCTCATCTCGACTATCTGCGGGCTGGTCTCGCCCAGCTCGGGCACCGTGCGCGTCGGTGGGCACGACATTCGCACCAATTGGCGCGCCGCGCGCCGCCTGATCGGTCTGGTGCCGCAGGAAATCGCGCTTGAGCCGTTCGAAAAGGTCATCGATTGCGTCCGCTTTACCCGCGGCCTTTACGGTGAAGGCCCCGATGATGCCTATATCGAGGAAGTGCTGCGCAGCCTTGCGCTGTGGGACAAACGCCACGCCCGCACGCGCGAGCTTTCTGGGGGCATGAAGCGGCGCGTGCTGATCGCCAAAGCCTTGGCCCATCGCCCCAAGGTGCTGTTTCTGGATGAGCCGACCGCCGGCGTCGATGTCGCTTTGCGCCGCGAAATGTGGACGGTCGTTGATGATTTGCGCAAGCGCGGCGTCACCATCATCCTGACCACCCATTACCTTGAAGAAGCCGAGGAAATGGCTGATCGGATCGGCGTGATCAACAAGGGCCGCCTGCTTTTGGTCAAGCCCAAGGACGAATTGATGGGTGAATTTGGCAAAAAGCACCTGTCGGTCGATCTTTACGCACCGCTGGCGGCTTTGCCCGATGGCCTGCCCGAGGGGCTGATTTTGTCGCCAGACGGCATGAGCATCGGCTTTGATTATGACACCCGCGCCGAGCGTACGGGGATTGCGCGCCTTCTGGCGGGGCTTGCCGCGCAGGGGATTGCGGTCCGCGATCTGGGCACGAAACAATCGTCGCTCGAAGAGGTCTTTATGGCGCTGCTGGAGAATGCAGAATGAACTGGCATGCGGTTCGCGCGATATATGCGCATGAAATGACGCGGTTTTTCCGCACGATCTGGCAATCCGTTGCCTCGCCTGTTTTGTCGACGGTGCTGTATTTCGTCGTCTTTGGCGCGGCGATTGGCGGGCGGATCCAACAGGTGGAAGGCGTGGCCTATGGCGCGTTCATCGTGCCGGGGCTGATGATGCTGACCGTGTTGCAGCAATCGGTGTCCAATGCCAGTTTCGGCATTTATTTCCCGAAATTCTCGGGGACGATCTATGAATATCTGGTCGCCCCGGCGGGCTGGATCGAGGTCACGGCGGGTTTTGTCGGCGCTGCGGCCTCTAAGGCAGTGCTGATTGCCTTGATCATTTTGCTTACCAGCTTCTGGTTTAACGGCGTCCATATTGCCCATCCGGTCTGGATGCTGGTCTTTCTGGTGCTGACGGCGATCAGCTTTTCGCTGCTGGGCTTTATCATCGGGCTTTGGGCCAAGAATTTCGAGCAGTTGCAGATTGTGCCGATGATGGTCATCACGCCGCTGACCTTTTTGGGCGGGGCGTTTTATTCGGCCTCGATGCTGCCCCCGTTCTGGGAGGGCGTGGCCAAGCTGAACCCGGTGCTTTACCTGATCTCGGGCTTTCGCTGGTCGTTCTTCGGGCTTGCAGATGTGCCGGTCAAAGTGTCGCTGATCGCAGTGACGATCATGCTGGTGATCTGCCTGTTCGCCATTCGCTGGATCTTTCAAACCGGCTGGCGCCTGCGCGAATAAAGCGGCGCAATCTGCCCGGCCGCAGGGTCTTTTGCGACTGGGCTGGATGTCACGGCAGTGCGGCGCGACACGATGCGTTGAAACCGCAGGGCGCGAAACCTTGCGGTGACATCATCGGGCGCAGCGCCGCCCGACGGGGTCTGCCTATTTGCAGATGCGGGTTTGCGGGTCGAGCCGGACATATTCCTTGGCCGAGATTTTTTCGATCTTCAGCTGATGCTTCCACGTGTCATTCCAGCGCGCCAAGATCCCGTTGCGATAGTAACGGGCCATGATCTCATCGACACCCGGCGGGATATAGGTCGTGTTGGGAATGCGGGGGGCGTGAAAGCCTATGGTGGCATTCGGGCCCAGGCAGGCATTGGGCATGGTGATGAACAAGGTGCAGGCCGAGCCGCAATAGCCCCTGATCTCGACCGGGCCGCCCCAGCGTTCAAGCTGCTGGCGGCGCTGGATCGCGCGCATGACATTGCCGCCCTTATTGTCACGGATCACCACGGTTTCGCTTTTGCTGGCGGGGGGGCGCTCGATCTGGCCCAGGTTGTTTCGCGGCGCCTCGATCTGCGGTGCCTGATTGGACACGCAAGATACGGTCAGCAACAACATGGCCAGCGCAGCCAGACGGAGGGGGGGCAAATGCATCTTCATAGGCGCAGATTGACCTGTCGCGGATGGGTTGAAAAGCCACGATCCTGCGAGCAACGCCACGCTTCTTCTTGCCAAGCGCTCTTGCTGCGCTATATGCGCGGACATGAGCGCCAATCCCCCGATTATCAACCCGCCGAATCTCCGCCCCGATCTTGCCAAGGCCGCCATCCCTGATGAGCGCCGGGCAGGCCAGCCGACGATCGGCATGGTCTCGCTTGGCTGCCCCAAGGCGCTGGTCGACAGCGAGCGTATTCTGACGCGCCTTCGCGCCGAAGGTTACGCCATCAGCCCCGATTACCGGGGCGCTGAGGCGGTTATCGTCAATACCTGTGGCTTTCTGGACAGCGCCAAGGCCGAAAGCCTTGAAGCCATCGGCGAGGCGCTGGCCGAGAATGGCAAGGTCATCGTGACCGGCTGTCTGGGCGCCGAGCCTGAATTCATTACCGGGGTCCATCCTTCGGTTCTGGCCGTGACCGGGCCTCAGCAATATGAGCAGGTTTTGGATGCGGTGCATGGTGCCGTGCCGCCAGCGCCCAATCCGTTCATCGATCTGCTGCCGGCTTCGGGTGTCAAGCTGACCCCGCGCCATTACAGCTATCTGAAGATCTCCGAGGGCTGCAATCACGCCTGCAAATTCTGCATCATTCCTGACATGCGGGGCAAATTGGTCAGCCGTCCGGCCCATGCCGTCATCCGCGAGGCGGAAAAGCTGGTCGAGGCAGGGGTCAAAGAGCTGCTGGTGATCAGCCAGGACACTTCGGCCTATGGCTTGGACCGCAAATATGCCGAAGAGCGGGGCCATCGCGCGCATATCACCGACCTTGCCCGCGATCTGGGCTCGCTCGGGGCCTGGGTGCGGCTGCATTATGTCTATCCCTATCCCCATGTGCGCGATCTGATCCCGCTGATGGCAGATGGGTTGATCCTGCCCTATCTGGATATTCCCTTTCAGCACGCCCATCGCGATGTCCTTAAGCGGATGGCGCGCCCCGCTGCCAGCGCCAAGACCCTGGACGAGATTGCGGCATGGCGCGACATTTGCCCCGATATCACCATGCGCTCGACCTTTATCGTCGGCTATCCCGGCGAGACCGAGGAAGAATTCCAGTATCTGCTGGATTGGATGGATGAGGCGCAGCTGGATCGCGTTGGCTGTTTCCAATACGAAAACGTCAAAGGTGCGCGTGCCAACCTGCTGCCCGACCACGTTCCGGCCGAGGTCAAGCAAGAGCGCTTTGAGCGTTTCATGGAAAAGGCCCAAGCCATTTCCGAGGCCAAACTGGCGGCCAAAGTCGGCACATGTCTGGATGTCATCGTCGATAGTATCGACGAAGATGGCGCGACCTGCCGTACCAAGGCCGATGCCCCCGAGATCGACGGCAACCTTTATATCGATGAAGGTTTCGAGCATCTCTCGCCGGGCGATATCGTCTCGGTGACGGTGGATGAGGCTGGCGAATACGATCTTTGGGGCAAGCTCTAACGACGATTTGGCCAAGGCCCGGCGGGCAATCCGCCCCTTGCAGACCAATCACCATAAAGGCCAGCCGTCAGGGCTGGCCTTTATGCGTTTCTGGCCGGGCCCCGTTATTCGCAGCTGGCCAGGATGCGCAGGATTTCCTCGGATTGCTTGCGGAAATGATCCATATTGCGCTTCATCGAGGCGTTCAAAAGCGCGCGGCTGCTGTCCAGGCTGCTTTTGATTTCCAGGCGCCGGTTAAAGACCCCCTCGACCTCGCGGTTATAGCTTGAGATCGCCTTGGCAAGCCCGGCCACCGCGCTGACCTTGCCCAGCTTGGCCTTATCGGCCCCCGGCGCTTCGGCCAGGGTATCGGCGGTGCGCTGAACCAGTCCGGCTGCGGCCTCGACCCCGGCTTCGGCGGTGCGCCGACCCGATGCCGGGCTGCCCTGAGCGGCGATGATATTGTCCAGATTGCCCCAACCCGTCAGGGCCAGATCCGCCGTGCCCTTGGCATAAGCCCCGCCCGCACCAGAGGCTTTGGTATGGGTCAGAATGCGCGATGCGGCTGTGCGCAGCGCATCTTTGGTCGAGCCGCCCCCCTGAACCACGTTGAACCCAATGCCGATTGCATCGCTGGTGGTCTGCGTGGCATCGGAAATCGCCCGGCCCAGATCGCCCTCGGCATGACCGCCAATCGACATCAGGCTGGCAGCCATATCAAGGCTGGCAAGCGAGGTTTTGTGAATAAAGTCAACGGCCAGCCAGATCCGCCCCTCTCGATCCAGGCTGTTCAATTCGTTCATGCTGGCGCGATATTCACCCTCGGCGGCTGCCATCAGGCGACGTATGTTTTCCAGCCGCATGCGCGCATCGGTGCATTGGCTGCTGGAAAGAACACGATATTGCCGCATCATCGCATGGCTGCTCATCGGACGTTTGGTGGTTGTGGGGGCGGTTGGCTGTGCAGTGGTCCCGCGGGACGGGGCAGAGCTTGACATAGTTTACCTCATGCGGCGGATGCGGCGTTGCAGCGGCGGGATGAAAGGCCAGCCCAAGCATTCGGGCCATAGTTCCCGTGGACAAATTAGATCTTTGAGAATCGGCTGTCCACGCCACTGCGGTTGTTTTTGCGCTTGGGCGGTTCAGGCGAATTTGCATTTGACAGATCAAGGCCTTTTCCCTGAGCTTGGCCTGCCCTAGACAGGTCCGTGACAGGATTGGGCTTGGGGTTCGGGCATGAAGTGGGATAGCAACGGCAAACCGAAAAAGCCGACCATCGTCGGGATCGGGGCGCAAAAGGCGGGCACGACCTGGCTGAGTCAGATCCTGGGCCAGCACCCCGAGGTCTGGACGCCGCCGCTGAAAGAAATCCAGTATTTCAATTACCACCACATCCAAGAACATCGCAGCTGGCTGCCGTGGCATTTCCGCCGTGGCAAGATCAACATCGAAAAGCGCTACACCGCGCGCGGCGAGGTGATGCCAGATCATATCCGTGACTATCTGCATCAGATCACATCCGAGCCGATGTTCACGCAAGACTGGTATCAGCAGGTGTTCGCCCCCGCGCCGCAGGGGACGCAACCGATGGAAATCACGCCAGAATACTCGACGCTTTCACCCGAAGGCGTCAATCATGTCGCCGATTTCCTGCCGCAAACCAAGTTCATCTACATCATTCGCCACCCCGTGGATCGCGCCGTCTCGCAGATGAAGATGAATATCACCCGCGCGGGACGCAAACCCGTGACGGTGGATGATTGGCTGCGCGAGGTCGAAGATCCCGTCCTGCTGGATCGGGGCGATTACCTGACCTATGTGCCGCGCTGGGATGCGCAGTTCGACTTTGACCGCCTGCTGTACCTGCCTTTTGGCGCGATCAAGCATAACCCCGAGGGCTTCATGGAGCTGATCGAGGAGTTTTTGGGTCTTGGCGCCTATGAATATACCGGCCTGCGCAGCAAGGTTTTTGCCGCCAATGCCGCGCTTTCGGTTCCCGCCGAGGCGCGCGCTGCGCTGCGCGAGAAGCTGGAACCGCAGTTTGCCTTTCTGGATGCGCGTTTTGGCAAGGAATTCACCACGCAGATGCGCTGAAGCACGCCAGCTTCTTCCCCTTTCCCGCTGCATCGCCTAAATAGTCAGCCAACTTCAGCCAAAGGGGAAAGATCATGGCCTCCTACCAGTTTGTCTATCACATGGACGGGGTGTCCAAGACCTATCCGGGTGGAAAAAAGACTTTTGAAAACATTCATCTGAACTTCCTTCCGGGGGTCAAGATCGGTGTGGTCGGTGTCAACGGTGCCGGTAAGTCGACGCTGCTGCGCATCATGGCGGGTATCGACAAGGATTTCACCGGCGAGGCTTGGGCCGCAAAGGGCGCAACCGTCGGCTATTTGCCGCAAGAGCCGCAGCTTGACCCGCAATTGAACGTGCGCGGCAACGTGATGGAAGGCGTCAAGGCCAAGCAGGCCAAGCTGGATCGTTACAACGAACTGGCGATGAACTATTCGGACGAGACCGCCGATGAAATGGCGAAGCTGCAAGATGAGATCGATGCCGAGAACCTTTGGGATCTCGACAGCCAGATCGATGTCGCCATGGAAGCTTTGCGCTGCCCGCCCGATGATGCCGATGTCGAAACCCTTTCGGGTGGTGAGCGTCGCCGCGTCGCGCTGTGCAAGCTGTTGCTTGAACAGCCTGATATGCTGCTTTTGGACGAACCGACCAACCACTTGGACGCGGAAACCATTGCTTGGCTGCAAAAGCACCTGATCGAATATCCCGGCACGATCCTGACCGTGACCCACGACCGCTACTTCCTGGACGAGATCACCAGCTGGATCCTTGAACTCGATCGCGGTCGCGGCATTCCCTATGAGGGGAATTACTCGAACTGGCTGGAGCAAAAGGCAAAACGTCTGGCTCAGGACGCGCGCGAAGATAAAGCCAAGCAAAAGACCCTTGAGCGCGAGCTGGAGTGGATCCGCGCCGGCGCCAAGGCCCGTCAGGCCAAGCAAAAAGCCCGTATCAACGCCTATAACGAACTGGCTGGCCAGTCCGAGCGTGAAAAGCTGGCCAATGCTCAGATCATCATCCCCAACGGCGAACGCCTTGGAAACAAGGTGATCGAGGTCGAGGGCCTGAAAAAGGCGATGGGCGACAAGCTTTTGATCGAGGATCTGACCTTCAGCCTGCCGCCGGGCGGTATTGTTGGCGTGATCGGCCCGAACGGTGCGGGTAAATCTACGCTCTTCAAGATGCTGACGGGCAATGAACAGCCCGATGAAGGCACGATCAGCTATGGCGAAACGGTTCAGTTTTCCTATGTCGATCAGTCGCGCGATGCGCTGGATGCCAATAAGACCGTCTGGGAAGAGATCTCGGGTGGGGCAGAGCTGATCGAACTGGGCGACGCTCAGGTCAACAGCCGCGCTTACTGCTCGTCCTTCAACTTCAAGGGCGGCGATCAGCAAAAGAAGGTCGGCGTGCTTTCGGGTGGTGAACGCAACCGCGTTCACATGGCCAAGCTGTTGAAATCAGGCGGGAACGTCCTGCTGCTTGACGAACCGACCAACGATCTTGACGTTGAAACCCTGCAGGCGCTGGAAGCCGCATTGGAAGATTTCGCGGGCTGTGCTGTCATCATCTCGCACGACCGTTTCTTCCTTGACCGTCTTTGCACCCATATTCTGGCCTTCGAGGGGGATGCCCATGTCGAATGGTTCGAGGGCAACTTCGAGGATTACGAAGCCGATAAAGTCCGTCGTCTGGGCGCGGATTCCATCGAGCCCAAGCGCGTGAAATACAAGAAATTCACCCGCTGATCGCGCGCTTGATCCGATCTTGAGATGAAGAAAGGCGAGGCAAATGCCTCGCCTTTCTTCGTTTTTCGGGGCCAGCTTACTGGGCGGTCTCGACGCCCAGACGCTTGAGCATGGCGTGCATTTGGGCGATTTCCTTTTCCTGCGCATCAATGATCTCTTGGGCCAGCGCGCGGGTTTCCGGGTCGTCGCCCTGTTCCAGCTCGATCTTGGCCATATCCACCGCCGCCTGATGATGCGGGATCATCGAGATCAGGAAATCGGCATCGGCATCGCCCGTTGAGGCCATCTCGCCCATATCAGCCATCATCTTATCCATCGGCACCATGAAATCGGCCATCGGACCGCTTGCTTTGCTGCTGTGATGGGCGCTGTGATCCATCCCGGGCATGGGCTCGGGGGCGTTTTGGGCCAGTGCCGGGGTAACAAAGGCGCAGGCCAGCACCGTCAGAATGATTTTCGTGTTCATTGCTTTGTTCTTTCGCATGTGAGTTGAAGTTCGGGGCCCAAGCGCATGACGGCGATCGGGCGTGAAGACGACTCAGATCCGGGGCGGGCGATACAATGATTGAATGAGGCCAGGCGGCAGATCGCCCAGCACGATTGGCGTATAATTTTCGCGGTGTGGCGTGGCTTGGGCCAGCGACAAGATGATCTGGGGCATGGGGACACAGCAGCCGTGCATCAGGCAGGGCGCACTGCCGGATTGATGCCCGCCAGAGCTGGCAAGATCATGTCCCGCCACCCCTTTGGGGGCTTGGCTGGTTGCCAGATTGGCATCTGTCTGGTCGCCAGGGGCAATGCCGCCGTGATGGCGGGCCTGTGGCTGATGCAGCGGCGATTGCGGACCACTCAAGGGCGTATCCTTGGTGCAACCGGGCATCGCATGGGCCGTAAGGACCAGCATGGCCCAAAGCATCAATACCGATGAAATCATCCGCGCGATGCGCCAAGGGTTCATGCGTGACATGGTCCGATCCAACGTCAGGTCGGGCAATGCTGTCAAGCGCGCCTGGGCTGACAGCCAGTCACAGCCGCTTGATCAGCGCAGATGCGCGGGCGCGTTTCGGGGCCGGATGCGGCAAGCGGGATGAGCGCACCCGCATGCCCAATTCTGGATGCCCGGATTTGTATTCTTGGGCGCGGTGGCTGGGTTTAAGCCCAGTCCCAGGGGCGGGTAAATTCGCCCAGCTTCTGTGCGACCGCTGCATCGTCGGTGGTGGCGCCCCGTTTGATCTTGGCGACAAGGCCGCGCTTTTTGTCTTCGATGACCTCGACAACCTCGGCGCCCGTATCCGCCAAAGCGGCGCTATAGACTCGCTTGATCGCCATGCGGCGCAGGTCGGGCTTAAAGATCTTGCCCACAGCGGTCTTGGGCAGCTCGTCAAGGATTTCGATATATTTCGGCACCGCCGCGCGTTCGCTGATATGGCTTCGCGCATATTCCATCAGGTCCTCGACCGAGGTTTGCGCATCTTTGATCAGTTCGATGTAGCAGCAGGGCAGCTCGCCCGCGAAAGCATCCGGCTGGCCAATTGCGCCCGCAAAAGCGACCGAAGGATGGGTCATCATCGCTTCTTCAATTTCGGCAGGGTCGATATTGTGCCCGCCGCGGATGATCAGATCCTTGGCCCGGCCGGTGATCCACAGATAGCCATCCGCGTCGATCCGGCCCAAATCGCCAGTGCGCAAGAAGCGCCCCTCGGCGAAAAGATCGCGGTTCTTATCGGCTTCGGTATAGGTTGATCCCTCGAAAACGCCGGGATTGGCGATGCAGATCTCGCCGACCTCATCAGTGCCGCAGTCCAGATAGCTTCCATCTGTCTTTCGCAAGATGCGCAGATGGGTATAGGGCAGGGCAATCCCGACCGAGCCGACCTTTTTAAGCCCGTCGATCGGGTTGCAACTGACCAGGCAGGTGGCCTCGGTCAGGCCATAGCCTTCGGCCACCTCGACACCCGTGGCGTCGCGAAAGCGGTTATACAGCTCTAGTGGCAGCGGAGCAGAGCCCGAAATGGCAATGCGCAGCGAAGACACATCCGCATTGACCGGTCGCTGTACCATCGCAGCAATGGCCGTGGGGACGGTGATCAGAAAGCTTGCCTGCCAGCGCTCGATCAATTTCCAGAAATTGTCAAAGACGCCTTCGCCGCGATAACCAGCGGGTGTCGGCATGACCATATGCGCGCCCGATGCAACGCAAGACATCAGGATCGGATAGGCCGCAAAGACGTGAAACATCGGCAGCGGACACATCAGCACATGGGTTTCGTCAAAGAGCAGCGTTGCGCCCAGCCAGCCGTTGTAGATCATCCCGGAAAATTTGTGCTGCGCCAGTTTGGGCAGGCCGGTGGTGCCGCCGGTGTGAAAATAAGCGGCGACGCGATCCTCGGGCGGGTTGGGGAATTGCAGGCTGCGGTGGCTATGGGCGCTGACGGCGGCCTCGAAGTTCAGGACGCGCGCCTTATGGGTGATCTCTTGTTTGGGGCGCAAAAAGGGGATCGCCAAGCGTTTGATCCCGGTCAGATAGCGGCGCAGATCCACCTCGAGGACGGTTTCGACATTGGGAGCCAGCGCCACGGCCGCTGCGGCCTTTTGTGCGACATCGCTTTTGGGAAAGGACTTTAGCGTGACCAGAACCTTGGCCTTGGTTTCGCGCAAGATGCCCGCAATCTGTTCGGAATCAAGCAGCGGGTTGATTGGATTGACGATCCCCGCCGTTGCCCCCGCCAGCAAGACGATCGGTGCCTCAAGGCAGTTGGGCAAAAGATAGGCGACCGTATCCTTGGGGCCGATGCCAAGGCTGTGAAAAAGGTTCGCGGTTTCGGTGACGCGCTCGGTCAGCTCGTGCCAGCTTAGGGTTTTTGAGGGGGCATGGGGGTCTGAAAACAGCTGAAAGCTGATGGCAGGGCGGTTGGGAAAGCGCGTGCGCGTGCTTTCCAGCAGATCATAGACGGTTTTGGGCAGCTGCCGATCGGCATAAGGCATCTCGTTTTCGATGCGGTCGCGTGTCGCGACATCTGCAAACTTACGCATGGTCTTTCCCCCCTCGAGACGCTGCCGGTCGTTTTCATCAGCATGGTCTGAAACCCGTTGGCGGAGCAAGTATCGCATCCTTTGGTAAAATGGCAGGGACGCTGCGTCAGCCCCATCGGCGGCCAGGTGATTCGCCCGGACCCAAAAAGCTGCTGCCAGCGGGGGGAATGGCAGCTGCCCGCCGACGGCATAGGGCATAAAAAATGTGAAGAAATATCCTTAAAATGCTGGGAAAATCGGCGAATTTCTGCCGCGCGGAAGTTTTGCTTTAACCTCAAAGACAAGCGGCAATTCGACTGGGTTTGAGATTGGCACTGGCCGAAAAATTGGCGGCAAAAAACTGCTCAATTGTCCAAAAAGTTCAATCCGGGGCTGAGTTCGATATGAATTTGGTGATGGTTCGACGTAGTTTCATTGAAAATACAAACCAAATTCAACTGTTCGACTAGGTATATCGAGCGGTATGCAATTTATAGTTGTACCTGGTGAACATCTGCTTGGGCATGTTTGCTCGCCTTTTTTTGACGGATAAATGATGAAAGTTATGCGCAAGTTTTTTGGCGCAACGCTGGGTGTTTGCGTTGTGCTTTCGGCCGCAGCTGCGGTCGCACAATCCGCTCGGGTCGCTGGCATGGGCGAAACCATGAAGCCCGCAAATCGCGGGGTGGTATGCCTCATGACCTCGGCGGCGGAAAATGCAAATGGCGCGGCGGAAACCAATGCGGTGCGCAGATCAAAGGGCCTAAGCCAACTGCGCCCGGACAAGCGTCTGGCCGAGGCTGCGGCGCGTCACGCCTGTGATATGGCGCAGCGCGATCAGATGACCCATAAGGGCAGCCGCAGCAAAGGGCCTTCGCAGCGCGTGCGCGCGGCTGGCTATAAAATGCAGATCGTGGCGGAAAACATCGGCAAGGGCTTTTCCGAGCCCGAGCAAGTGATGAGTGCCTGGGTCGCGTCGAGCGGACATTTGCAAAATATCCTGCTGCCGCAGGTCCGCGATTTTGGCATTGGCAAAGCCGTCGCCGCTGACGGGCGCACGGTTTACTGGGCGGCGGTTTACGCCGCTGGCAAGTAAGGCTGATCCCCAAGCCAAATGACATCAGGCCCGCGCAAGATCGCCGGGCCTGATGTTTGTTGCTTGTGGTTGACGATGCCGCGTCGGTGACGCTTTGGGGCGGCGGCACCTTGGGTCGGTGGCGCTTTGGCGTGATCCCCCAGACGCCAGCCTTAGCTGTTGTCGCTTGCCTCGTCCTCTAGCGGTGAGCCTGTGGTGAATTGCAGGCGCGCCAGACGCGCATACAGGCCGCCCTGCGCCACCAATTCGTCATGGCGGCCCTGAGCGACGATTTTACCATGTTCGAACACGGCGATGCGGTCGGCCTTTTTCACGGTGGCCAGGCGATGCGCGATGATGATGGTCGTGCGCGTGCGCGACAGATCATCCACGGCGGCCTGAACCAGCCGCTCGGATTCGGCATCCAGCGCGCTGGTTGCCTCGTCCAAAAGCAGGATCGGCGCATCGCGCAGGATGGCGCGAGCGATGGCGATACGCTGTTTTTGGCCGCCCGACAGCATCACGCCACGTTCGCCGACATAGCTGTCATAGCCCTCGGGCAGGGCCATCAGGAAGTCGTGGGCATGGGCTGCGCGGGCTGCGGCTTCGATCTCGGCATCGGTGGCATCGGGGCGGCCAAAGCGGATATTATCGCGCGCCGTGGCGGCAAAGATCACCGGATCCTGGGGCACCAGCGCGATCGCTTTGCGAAAATCGGCGCGGTTCATCTGGCGCAGATCGATCCCATCGATGCGTACACTGCCCGAAAGCGGGTCCCAAAAGCGCTGGATCATCTGGATAACAGTGGTCTTGCCCGCGCCAGATGGGCCGACAAGAGCCACGGTTTCGCCGGGCTGAATGGTCAGCGACACATGATCAAGCGCCGACATGTCGGGCCGCGTGGGATATTGGAACGAGACATCGTCGAATTCGATTTGACCGCGAACCGGGCGGGGCAGGGCCAGGGGCTGGGCAGGATCGGTGATGCTATCCTCGGCCGAAAGCAGCTCGGCCAGTCGCTCGGTCGCGCCGGCGGCGCGTTGCAGCTCGCCCCAGATCTCGGACAAGGCGCCGGCGGCACCTGCAACCAGCACGGCATAGATGACGAACTGCACCAGCTCGCCAATGGTCATGGTGTCGTGGAACACATCGCGCGCCCCGATCCACAAAATTCCCAGCACGCCCGAGAAAATCAAGAAAATCACGATGATCGTCATGATCGAGCGCGTCTGCACCCGCGCGATGGCCGATTCATAGGATTTCTCGGTCACATCCGCGAAATTGCTGCGGGCGATGTTTTCATTGGTAAAGGCCTGCACGGTTTGCGCCGACAGCAGGCTTTCGGATGCCGCACCCGATGAGACCGCGATCCAATCCTGATTCTCGCGAGACAGTTTGCGCAGCCGCCGCCCCATGACCACAATTGGCACGATGACGACCGGGATCAGCAGCAATACCAGCCCACTTAGCTTGGACGAAGTCGCCAGCAGCATCACCATCCCGCCTGTGACCACCATCATGTTGCGCAGCGCGACGGATACTGACGAGCCGATGACCGATTGGATCAGCGTGGTATCGGTGGTGATGCGGCTGATGATCTCGCCGGTCATCACACGCTCGAAAAAGGCGGGGCTCATGCCCATGACGCGGTCAAAGACCGCACGGCGAATATCAGCCACGACCCGCTCACCCAGCCGCGTGACCAAATAATAGCGCGCGCCCGTGCCCACGGCCAACAGCGCAACAATGGCCAGCGCCGCCCCGAAATATTCGTCCAGCAGCCGCGATCCGTCGCCAAAGCCGTCAACCACGCGGCGTACCGCCAAGGGCAGGATCAGGCTGACCGAGGCCGTGACGACAAGCGCGATCAGCGCTGCCGCCAAAAGCAGCTTATAGGGCCGCACGAAGGGCCAGAGTGCTGAAAGCGCGCCAATGCGTTTTGTGGTCGGTCGGTCGGCGATGATTTTTGGCTGGCGGGCCATGCGGTATCCTTTGCAGCTCCGGTCGGTTCCGGCAGCCCCTTTAGGGGCCAGTTTGGCAAAAACGCCACCCGTTCACGGGCGGCGTTGTCGTGGTGGGGGCAGAGGCGGTTCAGCCCTTTTGCAGACCGCCCGCAAGTTCAAGGATGACGGCCCATTCCTCGGGTTTGACCGGCTGTACCGATAGGCGCGAGTTATTGACCAGCACCATATCCTTCAGACGCAGTTCGGCCTTGGCCTCATCAAGCGAAATCGGGCGCACGACTTTGTCGATCGCCTTGATGTCGACGCATTCCCAGCGCGGATCATCGGCCTTGCTGTCGGGATGGGCCAAAGCCACGACCTCGACGACGCCCACGACTTCCTTGCCTATGTTGGAATGGTAGAAAAAGCCAAGATCGCCCAGCTGCATCGCGCGCATGTTGTTGCGCGCCTGATAGTTGCGCACCCCGTCCCATTCCTCGCCCTTGTCCCCTTTGGCGATCAGATCATCAAAGCTGAAGACATCGGGTTCGGATTTGAACAGCCAATACTGCATCAGCCGATCACCTTTTTCCATTCGATCACCTCGACCGAGCGGAACAGGCCTGCCGCCTTATAGGGATCACCTGCCGCCCAGTCCTGGGCCGTTGTCAGATCGGCCGCCTCGACCACCAACAAAGAGCCGCGCATCTCGCCGTCCTCGATCAAGGGACCGGCCATGCGAAGCATGTCAGAGGCTTTGAGAAAAGCGAGATGGGTTTCGCGCGTATCAAGGCGCGTTTGCAGCTTGCCGGGCGCGTCACGGCAGATAATGGCAAAAAGCGGCATCATTCTTCCTTCAATGGACGGTTCAACAGGATTTCAAGCGCTTGTCCCATGCCGATGCGACCTTCGGCAAGTCCAGCGATCAAAGAGGAAATGGGCATGTCCAGCCCCAATTGCGCGGCCATGACGCTGACGGCGCGCGCGGTGGCGGCGCCCTCGACGGTGGTGGCGCTGTCAAAGCTCTCGCCGCGTCCCAGCGCAAGGCCATAGCTGAAATTGCGCGATTGGGTCGATGTGGCAGTCAGCACCAGATCGCCCAGCCCCGAGAGCCCGGCCAGCGTTTCAGGCAGCGCGCCCATGGCGCCAGCCAGACGGGACATTTCGGCAAAGCCGCGGGTGATCACCGCAGCCCGGGCGCTGTCACCATATCCCGCGCCGATTGCTGCGCCCGCGGCAATGGCGATCACGTTTTTCAACGCGCCGCCCAGCTCGGCGCCGGTGACATCTTGCGTGCGATAAAGCCGCAGGTTTGGCGTCGACAGCTGGTGTTGCAAGTGCTCGGCCTTGGCGGCGTCGGCACAGGCCAGCGTCAATGCCGTGGGCAGGCCGCGAGCAATATCGGCAGCAAACGATGGGCCGGTCAGCACCGCCGGGATCGCCAAAGGGCAGAATTGCGAGATCAAGGCCGAGGGGCCGCGCAGCGTCGACAGGTCAATCCCCTTGGCGCAGCTGACCAGATTTCGCCCGTTCAACAAATCCGCATGTTCGCTCAGAAACTGTCCCAGCTTTTGTGCGGGCAAGGCCAACAGCACGGTTTGCGCGCTGCGGATTTCGCCCAAGTCATCCGTCAGGCGGATCGCATCGGGCAGGGTAATGCCGGGCAGGCGCGGGTTCACGCGGCCCCAGCCAATATCGCGGCCCCAAAGCGTGACCGGGCCATTTGCGGCCAAAGACACGGCCAATGCCGTGCCAAAGGCACCCGCACCAAGAATTGCCGTGCTCATGCTTTGGCCCCTTTTTTGCCCGCGCCCAGCATTGGCGCGGCTTTTTGATCCAGCGGCCAGCGCGGGCGCGCGATCAGATCCATACCGTCGCGCTGGCCAAGACGATAAGCCTCGATCCCAGCCCATGCAATCATCGCGCCATTATCGGTACAAAGCTTAAGGGGCGGGGCCAGGAAGCGGGCATTCGCGGCCTCTGCCACAGCTTCCAGCGCCGCGCGCAACTCGCGATTGGCAGCAACACCCCCGGCTACGGCAAAGGTCGCGACTGGGCCTTGGGCCAGGGCGCGACGGGATTTCTCGGCCAAGACTTCGGCGACAGTGCGTTGAAAGGCTGCGCAAATATCTGCGCGGTCTTGCTCATGCAGCCCGCCCTGATCAGCAACCAGCTGATCGCGCAGGCGCAATACGGCGGTTTTCAAACCGGAAAAAGACATGTCGCAACCGGGGCGGTCCAACAATGGGCGCGGCAGCCTGAAGCGCCAAGCATCCCCCTTTGCCGCCAAAGCCTCGACCACGGGTCCGCCGGGTTGGGGCAGGCCCAACAGCTTGGCAACCTTGTCAAAAGCTTCGCCGGGCGCATCGTCTATGGTGCCGCCAAGGCGGGTGAATTCATCGGGCCCGTCCACGCGCAGGAATTGGCAATGCCCCCCCGAGACCAGCAGCATCAGATAGGGAAAGGCGATCTGATCGGTCAAACGCGGGGTCAGCGCATGGCCTGCCAGATGGTTCACGCCGATCAGCGGCAGATCCAAGGCGGCGGCCAGCCCTTTGGCCATCATCACGCCCGACAGGACCCCACCGATCAGCCCCGGACCCGCGGTCACGGCAATCCCGTCCAGATCCGACAGGGCAAGCCCGGCTTCGGTCAGGGCCTCTTCGATGCAATGGTCCAGTTTTTCGGCATGGGCGCGTGCGGCGATCTCGGGGACGACGCCACCGAAATCAGCATGCAACTGGGTCTGGCCCGCGACAACCGAGGCCAGAATTTCGCCGCAATCGGTGACGACAGCCGCAGCGGTATCATCGCAGCTGCTTTCGATACCTAGAAATTTCAGGGTCATGGCTTTGGTCTTGCCGCTCTTGTTCCGGGACTTGCCCGGGCTGCGCCAAGCGCCTAGGCAGGATGTGACTAGCACTACCTCAAGGGGAACGCCATGCCACCGCTGCTTTTGCTGACCCGGCCAGAGCATGCTTCGCGCAGATTTGCGAAACAATCGGCTCATTTCGGGCTGCAGACCCTGATCTCGCCGATCGTCCAGATCGTGGCGCTTGATTTTGATCGCGCGCTTGTGGATGGGGCCAAGGGGCTGGTGATCACCTCGGAAAATGCCGTGCCCTTTGTCGCGCCGGGGCGTGGGCGGCCGGCGATTTGCGTCGGACCCCGCTCGGCCGAGGTCGCCCGTGCTGCGGGTTTCGAAGCGGTGGCGGGGCCGGGGGATGCCGCACGGCTGATGCCCATGTTGACGGGGCTGGATCAGGGCTGGGTGCATCCTCATGGCACCCATGTCGCCAAGGTGCTGCCGGTCACGGGTGTTGCGGTTTACGACCAGATTGCGCTGGATCTTTCGCCAGAGGCGCAAGAGGTGCTGCAGGGCAACAATCCTGTGATTTTGCCACTGTTTTCGCCCCGCTCAGCGCGGCTTTTGGCCGCACAGACAGGGGATGCGCGCGCACCTTTATGGCTGGTGGCGATCAGCGCGGCTGCTGCGGATGCGTGGCAGGGCCGCGATGCGCGACTGATTGTGGCGCCCACACCGGATGCGCCGGGAATTCTGCATGGCATCGCGGAAATGCTGGCAGCGGAACATTCCTGATGAGCGCGGGTTGAGGCAGAGAAAACTGCCGACTAGAGTGGTTGTGACGCCGTGTCAGAATCTGAGACGAAACTGAGCGGACTTCCAGCCGACAATGATCAGGGACCCGACCGTGACCAAGCCAGAGAACCCCGCGACAAACGCCGAAACCAGCACTGAAACGCATGCAACGCAGGTGGCGAAACAAGCGGCAGATGGGGCGACGGTTCCCAATCGGCCCCTTGCTGCCACGGCTGCGGCTGATGCGCCCCCCTTGGCAGAGGCCGCAGATTCGGTTTTGGTCGGCACGTCGAAAGATGATCAGCGCAAGCCCGCCAAGCGCAAATCCAGCGCCGGTGAGGAAAGCGGCCAGGCCAAAGCGGCAAAGGCCAAGGCCGAAGACGCCCCGACGGTTTTTGCCAGCAGCTCGGTTCCCGCCAGTGGCAGCACCGCCAAAAGCGTGCCGCGCGAGCCCGCTCAGCCCGAAGTGACGCGGGTTGAGACCAAGGTGGTCGAGGTCCGCAAGGCAGGCTTCATGCCGACGCTTTTGGGTGGTGTGATCGCCGCCGGTCTGGGCGCGGGCGCGGCCTATTACGCTATTCCTCATCTGCCTGCGGCTTGGCAGCCGGTCGCACCGGTGGTGCCGCTTGATCCTCAGGCGCAGCTGGCCGCTGCGCAATCGGCCGGGGCCGAGGCGGCGCGCGCCGAATTCGCGGCTGCGCGTCCGCAATTGCTAAGCGAGGCCAGTGCCGCCGCGACCGATGCTGCGGGGAAATTGCTTGAAGGCGCGAAACCCGCTGATCAATCTGGCGACCTTAGCGCCTTTCAAACCGAACTTGGTGCGCAATCCGACAAGATCGCCGCTTTGAGCAGCGCAGTGGATGCCCTGCGCAGCCCCGCAGCTGACAGCGGCGCGGCTCAAGGTAGCGTGTCGGGCCAGCAACCGAGTGGCCAGCAACCGATTGGGGGCGATTCCCCCGAGTTGCAGGCGCTGCAATCCGTGGTCGCGCAGCTGCGCACGCAGGTCGAGGCTCAAGAGGCCCGGATCGCCGATCTGGCGGCACGTCCGGCCAGCGATGGTGCATCGAGTGCCCAGCTAGAGGCGCTTACACAGCAGGCCGCACAGACGCAGGATAAAATCGCCGCCGCAGCCCAGGAAGCACAGGCGCAAATCGCTGCCGCGCAGGCCGAGGCCGAGCGTCTTAAGCAGGAGACCACCGAGGTTAGCCGTCGCGCCCAGATCGCGGCAGCGGCAGCTGGCCTTCAGTCTGCGCTGGAATCGGGCGGCAATCTGGTTGGCGGCATTGCCGATCTGCGCGCCGCAGGCGTCGAGCCACCTGCCGCACTGACCCAAGATGTTCCGGCCTTGGCCTATCTGCAAAGCGATTTCGACGCGGCTGCGCGCTCGGGGCTGCGTGCCTCGCTTAAGGCCCAGTCGCAGGGCGAAGGCACAATGACGGCAATCGGAAACTTCTTGCGTGTGCAGACGGGCGCGCGCTCGATCGAGGCAAAAGACGGCGGCGATCCCGATGCAATCCTGTCGCGTGCCGGCGCTGCGGTGCGCGCGGGCGATATTGCCGCGGCATTGAACGAAATCGCAACTCTGCCCGCGCCGGGGCAAGAGGCGATGGCTGGTTGGACCGCCCAGGCCAAGCGCTGGTCTGATGCCCGCGCCGCTTTGGCCGATCTTGCCGCAACGGCGAAGTGAGGGGCTGACGATGCTGCTGTCGCTGTTGAAAATTCTGATGTTCTTTGCCGTCATCCTGGCGATTGCCTTGGGTGCGGTCCATCTGTCCGAAAATGGTCAGGCCCTGCGCCTGATCTATGCCGGTACCGAATATACTTTGGGCCCGATTCAGCTGTTTGTCGTGCTGGTGATTGGTGTGGTGCTGGCCTGGGCCTTGCTGCGCCTTTTGGGGGTGCTGGTCGCATTCCTACGCTTTATCGCCGGGGATGAGACCGCGGTGACGCGCTATTTCGCCCGCTCGCGTGAACGCAAGGGCTATGATGCCCTGGCTGAAGGCATGTTGGCCGTCGCCTCGGGCGAGGGGAAGCTGGCGCAGGACAAGGCCGTTAAAGCGGCAAAATATCTGGATAAGCGCTATGTGACCGATGTGCTGGCCGCGCAGGCCGCCGAAGTTGCCGGGGATAGCGCGAAGGCGACCGAGGCCTATCGTCGCCTGCTGGGCGATGATCGCACCCGATTTGTCGGCATTCGCGGTCTCATGCGCCAGAAATTGGCCGATGGCGACACCTCGACGGCGCTGAAACTGGCGGAAAAGGCCTATGCGCTGAAGCCAAAGCACCGCGAGCTGCAAGATACGCTTTTGCAACTGCAGACCAGCGAAGGTGATTGGAAAGGCGCGCGCCAGATCCTGAAGGAAAAGCGCAAACAGGGCCAGCTGCCGCAGGATGTCGCCACGCGCCGTGATGCGGTGCTGGCCTTGCAGGAAGCGTCAGAGATCCTGGCCGAAGGCAGCTCGATCTCGGCCCGCGAGGCGGCGATTTCGGCCAACCGTGCCAGCCCGGACCTGATTCCGGCGGCGGTCTTGGCGGCGCAAAGCTATATCGCGCAAAAGGATAGCCGGAATGCCACGCGGGTCTTGCAAAAGACATGGTCGGTACGGCCCCATCCCTCGATTGCCGCGACTTTTGCAGAAATCGTGCCCGATGAAACTCCGGTCGCCCGCCTGAAGCGCTTTGAGACGCTGATCCGTCAGAATCCCGATGACGAGGAATCGCATCTGCTGAATGCCGAGCTGTTGCTGGCCGTCGAGGATTTCCCCGGTGCGCGCCGCGCCTTGGGCAAACTGGCCGAAACCCATCCGACCGTTCGCACCTTGTCGATCATGGCCGCGATCGAGCGGGGCGAGGGTGCCGATGACGCTGTCGTGCGCGGCTGGTTGGCAAAGGCACTGACCGCAAGTCGGGGCCCGCAGTGGGTTTGCGACAAATGCCATAATGTGATGGCGGATTGGGCTCCGGTTTGTGACAGCTGTGGTGGCTTTGACACGCTGACCTGGCGCGAGCCTGATGAGCGTCGCCGCGCCAGCTTTGCTGCGGGCAATGGGGCGGAAATGCTGCCCCTGATCGTTGGCACGCCGCGTACTGCCACCAGCTCGGCAACAATGCCCGTTGCTGGCGCCGAGGCAAGGCCGGATCTGGATCGCCCCCCGGTGGTGACCGCTGCCAACACCAGCGCCACAGCCCACCCGACGGCCGATCCGGCGCAAGATCACGCGCGCAACCCATCGCGCCGCCCGGCCGAGGTCGCGCAGGTCGCCCCCGGCATGGTTCCGCGCGAATCGGATTACATCCGCGAAGCCGATCTGCCCGAACCTGCCATGACCGTCACCGACCCCGAGCCCGTGCCACCAAGCCCGGATGTGCCGGTTGGCCTGGCCAAAGGGGGGATTGTCTCTGAAGAAGAGGCAGAATTCGCGCCGGTCCGCCCGGATTTGGAACCGATCGACGACGAATATCTGCAAGAGGTCAAAAAGGGGCGATAAGCCCCTTCCCACCCGCGCCGGAACCTGTTATCCGGCGCGGCATAGACCGGTCAAAGGTCCGGATGCCGCAGTAGCTCAGCTGGTAGAGCACATCATTCGTAATGATGGGGTCGGGGGTTCGAATCCCTTCTGCGGCACCACTTCCCCCTAACAAGACGCAGATAGATTTGCCTTGTTAGCTATGCCAATCCTCTTTGTTTTTCTCGATTGCTGCTTCAGCGTATGACTGCCGCGTCGGCAATGCTTTTGCGTTTCAAGTGAGCATGTAACGGCGGCGACATTGGCCGCCAATCGCGGCGATGGCTGTGCCGGATCTGGTGCGCTGGCAGTTTCAGGCCCCTTGATTTGATTGATCAAAGCGATCCTTTGACAGATTAGCGGCTGTCTGATCCTTCTTGCCGCATAAGCCATGCCCAAGCGATCCCCGAGCCAAGAGCAATGACAAGCCCCAACCATACCGCGTAATCCAAAATGAGCGCGCGTATCGGATGCCGAACCCTGAAATAAAAATCGTGGTTGCTTGAGAAGCCGATATTGTCAGAAAAGCTCATGATCGAGCTCGCCATATATGCGCCGATGGCCATCACCAGGCCGATGATCATCATTCGCTTGAAAACTCTCGCCATCTTCATTCGATCAGGATTAACCGCGCTGATCCCTCTTATCACAGGTCTCGCAGCGGTATGGACGGAAAGTTGTGGGCGGGGTCTGGCGCTGATCGGGCCATGCAGGTTTTTCGGGGCGCGATTTAACGTTTCATCACTTAGATGCCGCTAAAGCGGAAGCGATCACACCAACCGTAAAGCGCTTGTTGCTCGCTTGTGAGCGGCTCTGATCAAACGGCCTGCGATTAAGGCGCGACGGGGCTGAGATGCATGTGCATGGCCCAGAGGCGAGGGGCCGATTGGGCGTGGCCCGCATCTGGTTCAACCTGGCCTGGAGTTCATTCTGAATGGTTTTCTCGACGATCCGCCAGTTGGCAGAAGGGGGCTGACCTTGATCATCCTCTGCGCAGCGTTTCGATAGGGTTGCCTTAGGCCGATACCGTATTGCCTCTGGGGCTGATGTTCAGCTTTTGAGACGCCCGCGACAGGACCTGTCGCAGCCATCTGTGACCATCATCCTTCTGGCTGCGCGCGTGCCAGAGCAGGTAGAATTCCATCCGTGGATAATCGACCGGGCAGGGGCAAACGGTCAGCGGCAGAAGATTTGCATAGAAATTGGCAAAATGCTTACTGATCGTAAAGATCAGGTCGGTATTGACCAGAATATAGGGCGCAAGGTTGAAATAGGGGACCGTTACCATCGCCCGGCGCGACAGCTTCATGCGGTCCAGATATTGGTCGATCACACCACGATAGCTTGGCGCGAAGGGCAGGGGGACGACATGTCCGGCCTCGAAATATTGCGTCTGGCTCATGCCGCCCGCCAAAGGGTGATCGCGCGCCATCAGGCAAACCAGATCATCCGCAAGCAGGGGGGCAGTATGCAGGTTTTCTGGCGGCTGCGGCCAATTGCCGATTACGATATCCAAGGTGCCATCTGACAGCGAATTGGCCACCAGCAGATCCTTGGTCAAAGGATAGATGGTTACGCTGGCATTGGGGGCTTCCTTGCGCAGGATTTCGACCACCTCTGTTAGATAGACCGTGGCAAGATAGTCGGGGCAGCCGAGGCGCCATGCGGCATGAGAGGTCGAGGGGTCGAATGGCTCATTCGTGGCAAATACATCCGCAAGACTGTCCAGCGAGGTTTTCAGCACGGGCATCAACGCGGTGCCAAGCGTGGTCGGGACCATATTATTGCCCGCCCGCACCAGCAGCTCATCGGCAAATGCCATCCGCAGCCGCCTAAGGGTAATGCTGACGGCGGGCTGAGAAAGGCCCATTCGCGCGGCAGTCTTGGTAACGCTGCACAGAGAAAGCAGCGTGTACAGAACCTGCAGGGCCTGAATATCCAGCTGTGGCAGCTTATAGTCGGACTGTCTGGTCATAAGGAATCCATATATCCCTTATCGCGTTCATCGTCTTGCCTAAATGCGGCAAATTCCAGAGATTCGATCTGTCTGGCTGTTTTGACGGCCACCCTGCCTGAACGGGCACAAGAATACTCAATAAAACAGACGATGGGGCTTTGGATGACACTTACCACAGATGCGGCCACCTCTCGCGATGATACCTTTCGAAAGATCATCTGGCGACTCGTCCCCTTTCTGACGCTGGTCTGGTTCCTGGCGTGGATCGATCGCGTCAATGTGGGCTTTGCAAAGCTGACGATGATGGACGAGCTGGGCTGGTCGGATGCCATATATGGCGCCGGTGCCGGTATCTTCTTTCTGGGTTATTTCTTCTTTGAAGTTCCAAGCAACCTCTTGTTGCAGCGCATCGGCGCACCCAAGACGATCATGCGCATTGCCCTGGGTTGGGGTGTAACCTGTGTCTTGATGGCCTTTGTAAACAGCCCGTGGCAGTTCTATCTGCTGCGCTTCCTGATGGGGGCATTCGAGGCGGGGCTTCAGCCGGGCGTGATCTTGTATCTGACCTATTGGCTGCCGTCGCATCGTCGTGGCAAGGCGCTGGCCTTTTTCATGTCGGCCTCGGCCATGTCGCTGATGCTGGGCAGCCCGATTGCTGCCTTTATCATGACGCATTTCGACGGTGCAGCGGGGCATAGCGGCTGGCAATGGCTGTTCATCATCGAGGGCATCCCGTCGATCATCGCGGGTCTTGCGGCCTATTTCATCCTCAGCGATAAGCCCGAGAATGCGTCTTGGCTGAGCGCTTCGCAAAAGCAGCATGTCCAAGAAGAGATGTCGCTTGAAAGTGCATCGCTGGCCCATCGCGAGCATAATATCTGGAAATCCCTGAGCAGCCCGACGATGTGGGCGCTGATCATGATTTTCTTCTGCATCGTTGCTGGCAACTCGACGCTGGTCTTTTACGGGCCCAGCCTGATCAAGGAAGCGGGCATCACGGATCTGTCCTCGCTGGGTTGGGTGATGTCGGGCATCTATCTGTGCGGCTGGCTTGGCATGATCGGCAATGGCTGGCTGTCGGACAAGGCCCAAGAGGTTCGCTGGCACACCGCAATCGCCGCCGGCCTGGGCGCGGCAGGTTTGCTGATCTGTGCCTTTGCCATCTCGAAAGGCAGCCTGTCGGGCGTGGTCTTGGGGCTGGCAATCTCGGCGGCGGGGACGATGGGGGCGATCCCGGTTTTCTGGAAACTGCCGTCTTTTTACATGTCCGGGACGGCGATTGTGGCCGGGCTGGCCGTCATCAACTCGATCGCGAACCTTGCGGGCTATTTTGCCCCGCAGCTGCTGGGCTATCTCAAGCAAAGCACCGGGCATTTCGCATCGGGTCTGGTGATGATCGCAGTGGTCGAACTTTGCGCGGCGGCCATCATTTTGCTGTGCATCAACAAGCGTGATCTTGCGCGCTAAGCGCAAGACAAAGCGGGCCCGTGGCTGACCTGAGCGTCAGTTGCGGGCCCATTCCACTGATGTCAGCCCGCAGGTGGGCAGGTGGTGGGCAGGTGGGGTGGCAGACCGGTTTTCAGCGCCACCTGTTCGCATGACATCCCCGTAAGACAGGATCACGGCCCGCATGCAGCTTGCACCAGACAGGCCCGGGTATTTGCGGGACGGGCGTTTGAGGGGCGAGCGTTTGCGGGGCGAACGTTTGCGGGGCGGGCTCGCCCTAGCGCATCAAGGCGAACCAGGCCTCGATCGCGGCCAAAGAGGGGGCCTCGTCCAGAAACGGAATATGGCCCCGGCCGGGAATCTCGGCATAGACCATATCTGGCCGACGCCTGCGCATCTCGGCCGCTGTCTCGGGCGACAACAGGTCTGAATTGGCGCCGCGCAGCAAGGCCAAGGGCAGCCCCGCTGCCGCGTCAAACAAAGGCCAGGCATCGACGACCGGCCCTTCAAGAGCTGCCAGAAAGGCGTCTCGCAGGGCGGGGTCGTAAGTCACGGTCATGCCGTGTTCGCCCTGAATATAGTGGCGCTGGGATTCGGCCAGCCACCGCCCGGGGGGAAGGTCGGTGAAACCCGGCATCAGCCGGGGCATTTTAGCCGCGATGTCCTCGTGGGTTTTCCCGGTCGGATTGCGGCCGATGTAATCCTTGATCTTGTCCAGCCCGCTGATGTCCAGTTCGGGGCCAACATCGTTCAGGCACAGGCCCAACAGTCGACCCTTGGCCACCGCTGCCAGAAACATCCCGATCAGCCCGCCGCGCGACGTGCCCAGCACTGCCGCCTTTTCAATGCCAAGATGGTCCAGCAGACGCAGCGCATCCTGTGCCTCTTGGGGGACGGTATAGCTGGGCGCACCTGTCCATTCCGACTGTCCACGCCCGCGATAATCGGGGCGGATCAGCCGGATGCCGGACAGGTGCGGCGCCAGATAGTCAAAATCCAGACCCGTGCGGGTCAGGCCGGAAAGCGCCAATACGGGCAAGCCCGCGCCCTCGTCGCGATAAGCAAGTCGGGCGCCATCGGCAGCGTCGTAAAAGCGCGCTTCCATTACAGGTTTTCAGATTGCGGCATACCCAGAACATGGTAGCCGCCATCAACCATAATGGTCTCGCCCGTGGTGCAAGCGCCCCAATCCGAGCAAAGCCAGACCGCTGTGCCCCCGATCGCCTCAAGCGTGGCATTGGCGCGCAGGGGCGCATTGGCCTCGGTGTGGCGATAGGTCTTGCGTGCGCCGCCAATGGCCGCACCCGCCAGCGTTTTCATTGGGCCGGGGCTGATCGCATTGACGCGGATCCCCTCGGGGCCAAGATCGTCTGCCAGATAGCGCACTGCCGATTCCAGTGCGGCTTTGGCCACGCCCATGACGTTGTAATAAGGCGTCACGCGGTTCGAGCCGCCATAGGTCAGCGTGATGATCGAGCCGCCTTCGTTCATCAGCGCATGCGCGCGGCGCGCCACGTCGATCAGCGAGAAGCACGAGATCGTCAGCGAGGTTTTGAAATTCTCGCGCGAGGTGTTGATGAAACGGCCCGTCAGCTCGTTCTTATCCGAGAACGCGATGGCGTGAACCAGAATATCGAACTTGCCCCAGCGCTTTTCGATCTCGGCAAAGCCCGCATCAAGCGAGGCATCATCTTGCACGTCGAGGTCCAACAAGAAGTCGGACCCCAGCGATTGTGCCAGCGGTTGCACGCGTTTGCCAAAAGCTTCGCCTTGATAGGAAAAGGCCAGCTCTGCCCCCGCGTCATGCAGTGCCTTTGCGATGCCCCAAGCAATCGAGCGATCATTCGCGACACCCATGACAAGCGCGCGTTTACCTTTGAGCAGTTCGGTCATTGCCTAACCTTCTTTCGGATCAATCTTGATAGACAGACATTGCAAGCGTGGCATTGGTTCCACCAAAGCCAAAGCTATTCGACAAGACTGTGTCAAATTCGACATTATCAATCCGCTGAAGGGCGATTTCTTCGGGTTTGATGCGGCTGTCCAGCTCGGTGATATTGGCCGAGGCGGCGATAAAGCGGTTTTGCATCATCAGAAGCGAATAAATCGCCTCATGCACACCGGTCGCGCCAAGCGAATGACCCGTCAGCGATTTGGTCGAGGCGATTTTCGGCATGTTTTCTTCGCCGAAAACGCGGCGTGCTGCCTCGATCTCGCCGACATCACCAACCGGGGTCGAGGTGCCGTGTGCGTTTATATAGTTGACCTTGCGGCCTTCGCCGATGGTCGACAGGGCCAGACGCATCGAGCGCTCGCCACCTTCACCCGAGGGGGCAACCATGTCATAGCCGTCCGAGGTCGCGCCATAGCCGGTGACTTCGGCATAGATCTTGGCACCGCGCGCCAGCGCATGTCCAAGCTCTTCCAGCACCACGACACCGCCGCCGCCTGCGATGACAAACCCATCGCGGGTCGCATCATAGGGACGCGAGGCCGTTTCGGGCGTGTCGTTATATTTCGACGACATTGCGCCCATCGCATCAAACAGGCACGACAGCGTCCAATGCAGCTCTTCGCCGCCGCCCGCAAAGACGATGTCCTGCTTGCCCAATTGGATCTGCTCGACGCCATTGCCGATGCAATGCGCGCTGGTCGAACAGGCCGAGGTGATCGAATAGTTCACACCCTTGATCTTGAACGGCGTCGCAAGACAGGCCGAATTGGTCGAGGACATGCCGCGCGTGACCATGAACGGCCCCATCTTTTTCGGCGCGCCCTTTTCCAGCGTGATCTTATGGGCCTCGAACAGGTTCGAGGTCGAAGGCCCGCCCGAGCCCATGATCAGGCCGGTGCGATCATTCGAGACGTCTTTTTCCTCAAGCCCGGAATCGGCGATGGCCTGTTCCATGGCGATGAAGTTGTAAGCCGCGCCCGGACCCATGAAGCGCAGGTTGCGCTTGTCGATATGGTCCTCGACGTTGATTTTGGGCATGCCATGGACCTGGCTGCGAAAGCCGAGCTCTGCATATTCCGGGGCTGCGGTAATGCCGGACTTTCCCAGCCGCAGGCTTTCCGTGACCTCGGAGGCGGTGTTGCCGATGGGCGAGACGATCCCCAGCCCGGTAATGACCACGCGACGCATGGTGTCCTCCTTCTTGAAAAGGTCAGTTTGCCGAAAGGGCGACCTTCATGTCTTTGACTTCATAGATGGTTTCACCATCTGCTTCGACCCGGCCGTCCGCGACACCCATGGTCAGGCGGCGGGTTTGGATGGCCTTGGTGAAATCCACGTAATAGCGCAGCATCTTACGGTCGGGGCGCACCATGCCGGTCAGTTTGACCTCGCCGACGCCAAGCGCATAACCACGACCCTGCCAGCCGCGCCAGCCCAGGTTGAAGCCGGTCAGCTGCCACAGGCCGTCAAGGCCAAGGCAGCCCGGCATGATCGGGTTATTGGGAAAGTGGCATTCGAAAAACCACAGATCCGGGGTGATGTCGAATTCCGCGACGACATGACCCTTGCCATGCAGACCCCCGTCACCCGAGATCTCGGTGATGCGGTCCATCATCAGCATGGGCGGGGCCGGAAGCTGGGCATTGCCCGGCCCGAAAAGCTCTCCACGAGAGCAGGCCAGCAGCGCTTCTTTGTCGAAACTGGTCCGGGTCATTGTCATGTTCTAGCCTGCCTGTCGTTCTTGGTGGGGGCGCGGCCCCATGTCATGAATGAGGTTCCGTCTATCATTCCCGGTCCTGCGCGTGCAAGTGTGACGACAAATACCGCCCCCATAACCGCCCCCGCCCGCGCGGGGACAGCCGTGTTTTCGCAACATCAATGGTCCCGGTTGCGCCGCTGCAAGGCGAGGGGCCAGGTGACTGATGCGACCGTCAGCCTAGAACCATTGCCCCGGTTCCATCAGGCCCAGATCCAGCAATTGCTGAGAGTTCCAGCGGAAGCTTTGCGAGTTGCGCCAGTTGAAATCGCGGATCACCGCGCGCGAGCCGGGGTTTTGCGCCAGGGCCTTGGCGACGCGGAACGAGGTGATTGCCGCTGTCAGATTGTGGTGCCAAGGGCAGGAATAGGTGTTGTATTCCTCGATGTTCAGGCGGTGATCCTCTAGCAGCTTCAACCCCGAAGCCGTGCGGAAGATCGCGATACGGTCGATGCGGCGGCGGTCCTCGGGCAGATGTTCCTCAAAGCGCCAGCGCAGGCCGCCAAAGAAATCCAACTGGCGCTCGTGATAGCCGCCTTCATGGTTTTTGCGGCCCAAAGCGAAATAGCCCGTCTGGTCAAACCGCGCCTCTGACAGGCTGACCGCATTGGGAAAACGTGCAAGATCAGGGGCATAAAGATCCACGACATAGGTCAGCATGCCCGAGCGGCGCTCTTCGGTGTGAAAGGCCAGCATGTCGCCGATGGTACGTGTCTCGGCAAAGGGGAAATACAAAAACTCTGCGTTATAGCAGTAATAAAGCCAGGTCCCCTCGGGGACGGCGGCGATAACAGCGTTGACCGCATCAATGCCCGCGCTGCGGCCGCGGATGTTGTAATGAAAGTTCAAGACCTTCTTGGTCGCATCCGCCGGGATGGCGGCCTCGGGCAGGGGCTGTTCGGACAGCGCCAGAATGGTGCGAAAACCCAAACGCAGATGATGGGCAATCGTCGCGGCAATGGCGGCATCATCTTCGATCAGCAAGATCGCCAGCGGACCTTTCGCCTGATGCAGGCCTTTGTCCTGGATATAGGTATTCAGATCGTGAAATGGGCTCATTTGAGAATGGACCGGACTTGATTCAGGGCAGATTTCAATAGGTCGGGATTGCTTGCAGCGCTGTTGAGCAAGCTTTTGAGGGTGGTTTTCTGCTCGGGCGAGATTGCCGCCTGATCGATCAGATTGGCAACCTGATCTTTGTCATAGCCTTCCGCGCTAAGCAGCTGGTTCAGGGCTGCGGCCTTTTGGGCGGCCTCGTCGGCTGCCTCGGCGGCTGCATCCCCGGCAACCTTGCTGGCTGCTGCGGCATCCTGCGTGGCCTTGGCCGCGTCAAGCGTGGCATCCTGGACCGGGTCAAGGCCGTCGCCTTGTGTGGCGGATTGATCGGAGCCGGGCTGATCGGTCGTGCCGCTGGCGGCATCTGCTGCGGCCTTGGCGGCGCGATCTGCGGCGTCGATTGCCTGCTCGGCGGCCTTTTGCGCGGCCTGTGCGGCGGGGCTGGTCGGGGCGGCCCCAATCGCCTCGGCTGCGGCATCCGAGGCAATGGCTGCGGCGTCGGCTGCGGCATCGGCCGCATTCGCGGCCGCATCGCTGGCGGCCTGATCCGGGGTTTCGCCGCCATTGGCCGGGGTGGCGGGAAGGGGCGTGGTGATCTGGGGCGCTGGTTCAGGCGCGCCATCGGGCGGTGCCACCTCGGGGGTGGTGGGCGCGCTTGTGGCTGGGGTTTCGGCGGGGGCGGTCTCGCTTGCCGTTTCCCCCGAGATCGTCTCAGAGATTTTGCCGCGCAACCCGGCCAGATCGCCACCTGACCACAGCCAGACCCCGCCCAAGGCAAGGGCGACGATTACGATCAAAGCAAGCAAACGCGCCATTGGAGTCTCCGCGAAACGGGGTTGAGAAACAGGATCAAGCTTTTGGAACACTCTATGACATGATGAGGACCGGGCGGAAAGTCCGCGCGACACTTTCCCGGTTGTGTCGGCGGTGATGGGCGAAACGCGGCCTTTCAGGCTTGAAAAGGGCGCAGAAGCCTAAGGAAACTGGTTGAAACACGGCGCTTGCACGTCTATCTAAAGCCAACAGTTTCCCAACGATCGAAGGAAGAACACCATAGCTCGCAGACCGCATAACGCACCGCCCGTCCGTGACACCGGCCCTCGCGTCAATGACCGTATCCGTGTCACCGAAATCCGCCTGATCGGCGCGGATGGTGAGAACGTCGGGGTTGTGACCCCGGCAAAAGGGATTGAATTAGCACAGGCCGCAGGTCTCGATCTGGTCGAGATCTCGCCCAATGCCGTGCCGCCGGTTTGCAAGATCATGGATCTTGGAAAGTTCAAATACGAACAGCAAAAGCGTGAAGCTGAGGCTCGCAAGAAGCAAAAAGTCATCGAAGTCAAGGAAATCAAGTTCCGTCCCGGGACCGATACCCATGACTACGACGTCAAAATGCGCAGCGTGATGAAGTTTCTCGGCGAAGGCGACAAGGTGAAAGTCACCCTGCGCTTTCGGGGTCGTGAAATGGCGCACCAGCAGCTTGGTATGGAACTTCTTCACCGCGTTGCCGCCGAAGTCGGCGAGGCAGGTAAAGTCGAATCGATGCCCAAGCTTGAAGGGCGCCAGATGGTGATGATGATCTCGCCCAAATAAGGGCGGGACGAGATGACAACAGGAAGGCGCATGATGCCCGACGTTCGGATTTTGGTCATGCGCGAAGCGGGGGCAGATGCCTCGCTGCCGCTTCCTGAGTATCAGACGGCTGGTGCGGCCGGTGCGGATTTGCGCGCCGACCTCGCCGGTCGCGAGATCACCCTTGCCCCGGGCGAGGTCAGGCTGGTTCCCACCGGCCTTCGTGTGGAAATCCCCCATGGCTATGAAATGCAGGTGCGGCCCCGCTCGGGTCTGGCGCTGAAGCATGGCGTGACCGTGGCCAATGCGCCCGGCACCGTCGACAGCGATTATCGCGGACCTTTGGGCGTGATTTTGGTCAATCTGGGTGGCGAGGCCTTTACCATTGCCCATGGCGATCGCATTGCGCAGGCCGTTATCGCACCCGTGGTGCGTGCCAGCTATGTCATGGCCGAGGCCCTTTCTGACAGCGACCGTGCGGCGGGCGGCTTTGGCTCGACCGGACGGGCCTGATCGCGGCGGCGGCCGGGATGTATCTGATTCTCTTGATGGCGGTGATCTGGGCTAGCTGGCGCTATGTCGGTGTGCCCGGGCGCTATATTCTGGTCACACAGATCGGGGTCTGGCTTGCCGCAGTTGCGGTGCTGGCGCTGTGGCCGGCCAGCACTTTGGCACGCATGATCGGCGGCACAGCCGAAATCTGGCTTTTGGCAGGGGGGCTGGCGCTGCTGGCTTTGGCCTATCGCAGCATGATTTCGCGGCTCAAAGCCGGGGCAAGCCGGGCAGGGCATCAGGGTGCGGGCATGATTTCGGATGCACCGATCCCCGAGCAGGCATCTGCCGCAAGCCCCGAAGCCGGAACATTTTCGCCCACCCAAAGCGGGGCCCAAGCCCTGACCCAAAGCACCCCGGCCCAAGGCACCCCGGGCGGAGCAATGAGCGATGCCGAACTCGAGCGTTATGCGCGCCATATCGTGCTGCGCGAATTGGGTGGACCCGGTCAGGGCAAGCTGCGTCGCGCCAATGTGCTGATCGTGGGGGCAGGCGCGCTTGGCGCGCCGGTGGCGCTGTATCTTGCGGCAGCGGGGGTCGGGCGGATCACGCTTGCCGATGATGATCAGGTCAGCCTGTCGAATCTGCAGCGTCAGGTGATTTTTCGCAGCTCGGATGCCGGGCGCGACAAGGTGCTGGCTGCGGCGCAGGCCATGACCGCGCTGAACCCTTATATCCAGGTCTCGACCCTGAACCGCCGCATCAGCGCGGATGATGCGGCGCTGGTCAGAGGCTTTGATCTGGTGCTGGACGGCACCGACAGCTTTGCCGCGCGTTTTGGCATCAATGCCGCCTGCGCGCAGGCCGGGGTGCCGCTGATTGCGGGCTCGATCGCACAATGGGAAGGTCAGCTGACCGTCTGGGATCCGGCCCGAAATGCGCCTTGCCTTGCCTGCATCTTTCCCCAGCCCCCGGCTGCGGGGCTTGCCCCTTCTTGTGCCGAAGCCGGGGTTGTGGGGGCTTTGCCGGGGGTGATTGGCTCGATGATGGCGCTCGAGGCAATCAAACTGATCACGGGGGCAGGCAGCGTCGCCCGCGGGGAAATGACGATTTTCGACGGGCTTTGGGGCGAAAGCCGCAAGATCCGCATCCACCGCCGCGACGATTGCGCGATCTGTCAGGGCATTTCCGCGGCGCAATGATCGCTGCGTGACCTTGCCAAGGCGCTTGGGCGGGTTACATCCTTGTTCGACGGGGCGTCTTTGCCCGGCCAGTCAAGGAGATCCGCGATGAACCCCGAAATCACCCAATGGAGCGGCCCACATGGTTTGCCGCGCTTTGATCTGATCAAGGACGAGGATTTCCCCGCCGCATTCGATCACTGCCTGACCGAGGCCGCAGCCGCCGTCGAGGAAATTGCCGCCAGCACCGAGGCTGCGACTTTTGCCAATACGGTCGCGGCGCTTGAGGTCTCTGAGGAATCGCTCAATCGCCTTTGTGCGGTTTTCTATACGCTGACCGGGGTTGATTCGAACTCGGCACGCGAAAAGATCCAGCGCGAGATGGCCCCGCGTCTGGCTGCGCATGGCGCGAAAACCAGCATGGATGCCCGTCTGTTTGCCCGCGTCGAACAGGTTGCGGCGCAGGCGGCGGAGCTTTCCCCCGAGGACCGGCGCCTGACCGAGTTGACCCTGCGTGGCCTGCGCCGCGCCGGTGCCGGCCTGTCCGGAGAGGCGCGCAACCGCATGGCGGCGCTACGCGAGCGTTTGGCGGTTCTGACCACAGATTTCTCGCAAAATGTGCTGACGGATGAACGTGATTACGTCCAACCCATTCCCGATGATCGCCTTGCTGGCCTGCCCGATTGGCTGTTGCGCGCCATGCGTGCTGCCGCAAAAGAGCGTGGTCTTGACGGACAGGTCGTGACGTTGAACCGTTCCTTGATCGTGCCGTTTTTGGAATATTCCGAGGATCGCGCCCTGCGCGAGGTCGCCTTTCGCGCCTGGGCTGCGCGGGGCTCGGGGCAGGGGGCGGGCGGGGCCAAGACCGACAATCTGCCGATCATCACCGAGATTCTGGCCCTGCGCCACGAACGTGCGCAGCTTTTGGGCTATGCGGATTTCGCGGCCTATAAGCTGGAACCGGAAATGGCC
>NZ_DALZMB010000004.1:0-46095 GCF_032007265.1 Paracoccus sp. (in: a-proteobacteria)
TCCATGACCGAAATGGTCTTTGGGGCCACGCCCGTACGGGCGGGCGACCCGATTCTTCCACGCTGGTGGCGAACAGTCGACCGATGGTCCTTGGCCTGTGTGCTGGGACTTTTCGCAATGGGGCTGCTTCTTGGGCTGGCGGCATCCGTGCCTCTGGCCGAAAAAAACAACCTGCCGCAATTCTATTACGTCACGCGCCAGACCGTGTTCGGCGTGATGGCGCTTTGCGTGATGATGATCGTGTCGATGATGTCGCCACGACAGGTTCGCAGGCTGGGCGTTCTGGGCTTTGCGGTAACGATTGCTGCGGTGATCGCGCTGCCGGTGATCGGAACGGATTTTGGCAAGGGCGCGGTGCGCTGGCTCAGCTTTGGCTTTGCCTCGGTGCAGCCCTCCGAGTTTCTCAAGCCCTGTTTTATCGCACTTTGCGCATGGTTCATTGCCTCATCGGATGAGTTGGGCGGGCCTCCGGGCAAGTTCTATTCCTTTGTCGTGGCCTTTACCGTTGTGCTGATGTTGGCGCTGCAGCCGGATTTCGGTCAGGCCTCGCTGGTGCTGTTTTCCTGGTGCGTGATGTATTTCGTGGCGGGCGCGCCGCTGGTTCTGCTGTGCATCGTCTTGGGTGCGGCGCTGTTTGGCGGGGTCATTGCCTATGAGGCCTCGGATCACTTTGCCCGCCGCATCGATGGCTTTCTGGCCGCCGAGGTCGATCCGCGTACCCAGCTTGGCTATGCCACCAATGCCATTCAAGAGGGCGGATTTTTCGGGGTCGGCGTTGGCGAGGGCACGGTCAAATGGTCGCTGCCCGATGCGCATACCGACTTCATCATCGCGGTCGCCGCCGAAGAATACGGCCTGATCATGGTGCTGGCGATCATCGCACTTTATGCCACCATCGTCGTGCGCTCGCTTCAACGGCTTAAGCGCGAGCGTGATCCGTTCGCACGGATCGCGGGCACGGGTCTTGCCTGCGCGTTTGGCGTGCAGGCGCTGATCAATATGGGCGTGGCGGTACGGCTTTTGCCCGCCAAGGGCATGACGCTGCCCTTTGTCAGCTATGGTGGCTCATCTGTTATTGCTTCGGGAATTGCGCTGGGAATGCTTCTGGCTTTGACCCGCAGCCGCCCACAGGGCGAAATCAGCGATCTTTTGGGACGGGGGCACTGATGGGCGCACCATTGTGCATGATCGCCGCCGGCGGGACCGGCGGCCATATGTTTCCTGCCCAAGCGCTGGCCGAGGTGCTGTTGTCGCGCGGCTGGCGGGTCAAACTGTCCACCGACGAACGCGGCGCACGCTATGCCGGTGCCTTTCCCGCCGAAGTCACCCGCGAGGTCGTGGCATCGGCCACCACCGCACGCGGCGGCGCGACGGCGAAACTGGCAGTGCCGCTACGCATTGCACAGGGCGTTTGGGCTGCAAGGCGCGCGATGAAGGCTGACCGCCCCGCCGTGGTCGTGGGCTTTGGCGGCTATCCCACCATTCCCGCAATGTCGGCCGCGCTGACGCTGGGTGTGCCGCGAATGATCCACGAGGCCAATGGCGTCATGGGCCGCGTCAACCGCGCCTTTGCAAACCGTGTCGATCTGGTTGCCTGCGGCATCTGGCCGACCGAGCTGCCCAAGGGCGCAAAAGGCATCCACACCGGCAATCCCATTCGGGGCGCGGTGCATGATCTGGCTGGTGCGCCTTATTTGCCACCGGGCCAGGATGGGACGATCAATCTGTTGGTGATCGGCGGCTCGCAGGGGGCGCGGGTCTTGTCCGAGGTTGTGCCTGCGGCCATTGCCGGGCTGCCTGCGGACCTGCGCGCGCGGCTGGATCTTAGCCATCAGGCCCGCGCCGAAGACGCCGAAGCTGTCATTGCGACCTATCAGGCCGCGGGTATCCGCGCCGATGTTCAGCCCTTCTTTACCGATGTGCCCCAGCGCTTGGCCAAGTGCCAGCTGGTGATCAGCCGCTCGGGGGCGTCATCGATTGCCGATATCACGGCGATCGGACGTCCCGCGATCCTGATCCCCTTTGCCGCCGCGACAGGCGATCACCAGACCGCAAATTCGCGCGCTCTTGCCGAGGCAGGGGCCGCCATTGTCATGCCGGAATCGGTCCTTGACGCCGAGAGCCTGAGGCGCGACATCCTTGCCATCCTTTCGACCAAGGGCCGCGCCGCCAATATGGCCGCCAAGGCCCTGAGTCTCGGGCGCCCCGATGCGGCGACCCGCCTTGCAGATCTAGTGACGGAAATCAGCCGATGAATGCAGCGACGAAACTTCCCGGCGAGCTTGGGCCTATTCACTTCATAGGCATCGGCGGCATCGGCATGTCCGGCATTGCAGAGGTGCTGATCACGCTTGGCTATCAGGTGCAGGGCTCGGATGCGAAGCGCTCGAAGATCACCGACCGGCTCGAGGGGCTGGGCGCGACGATCTTTGAAGGGCAAAGCGAGCAGAATATCGGCGAGGCGGGTGTCGTGGTGATTTCGACCGCGATCAAAAAGGGCAACCCCGAGCTGGAAGAAGCGCGCCGTCGCGGCCTTCCGGTTGTGCGCCGCGCTGAAATGCTGGCCGAGTTGATGCGTCTGAAATCCAACGTCGCCATCGCGGGCACGCATGGCAAGACCACGACGACGACCATGGTTGCAACCTTGCTGGATGCAGGTGGGCTGGATCCGACCGTGATCAATGGCGGGGTCATTCACGCCTATGGCTCGAACGCACGGGCGGGGGCAGGTGAATGGATGGTGGTCGAGGCCGACGAATCGGACGGCAGCTTTAACCGCCTGCCAGCGACCATCGCCATCGTCACCAATATCGACCCCGAGCATATGGAGCATTGGGGCAATTTCGACGCTTTGCGCAAAGGCTTTCAGGATTTCGTCTCGAATATCCCGTTCTATGGTCTGGCGGTTTTGTGCACCGACCACCCCGAGGTGCAGGCGCTGGTCGGCAAGCTGACCGATCGTCGCGTCGTCACTTTCGGTTTCAACGCGCAGGCCGATGTCCGCGCGATCAATCTGCATTATGAAAACGGCGTGGCTCATTTTGATATCGCCCTTCAGGGTGAGGCCGAGCTGAATGACGGCGTCGCCCCGATCATCGAAGGTTGCACCTTGCCGATGCCGGGTGATCACAACGTCTCGAATGCGCTTTCGGCTGTCGCGGTCGCGCGTCATCTGGGCATGAAACGCGCCCAGATCCGCGATGCTTTGGCAAAATTCGGGGGCGTCGGTCGGCGCTTTACCCGCGTGGGCGAAGTTGATGGGGTCACCATCATCGACGATTACGGTCATCACCCCGTCGAGATCGCGGCGGTGCTGCGTGCCGCGCGTCAGGCGACCAAAGGTCGTGTCATCGCGGTTCACCAGCCCCACCGCTATTCGCGGCTCTCGAATCTGTTTGATGATTTCTGCACCTGCTTCAACGAAGCCGATGTCGTCGCCATCGCCGAGGTCTATGCCGCAGGCGAAGATCCCATCGATGGCGCAAGCCGCGATGATCTGGTGGCGGGGTTGATCGCGCATGGGCATCGTCATGCCCGCGCCGTCATCAGCGAAAGCGATCTGGCGCGGCTTGTGCGTGAACAGGCACGTCCGGGCGATATGGTGGTCTGCCTTGGCGCTGGTACGATTTCCGCCTGGGCCAACAACCTGCCGCAACTGCTGCAAGAGGCAGCTGCGTGACGGCGCTCGCCGCCAAGCCCTTTGCCACCGAGGCCGCCTTGCTGATGGTGGTCCTTTGGGCGATTGCTGCCAGCCTGGTGCCTTATGTGCGGCTGCGCTGGCGCGGCCGGGCGTTTTGGGCGCTGGTCATGATCGGCGTGCCGGTTCTGGGCTGGCTGACCTTTGTCACCGGCCCGATGATCGGCCTTGCGGCATTTGCCATCGGCATCGTGGCGCTTTTGCGCGCGCCGATGGGGCGCACGCGGGCAAACCCGGATCGCCCCCGTGACCGCGCCAGTCCGGCCGAGCCCTGACGCGACACGGCCCATCGGGTGAGGTCGATCCCGATCATGGCCATGTCAGCGCGCCAAACGCCATCTTGCGCACCAAAGCGCCAAGCCCTGCACAAGACCCGCTTTCCCTGTCTCTTACCGACCCCCAAGCGGGGTGGCGCAGGCGGGTCTAGACGCTTCTGATCTGAACTTTGCCGTGATAAAGCCTTGCCATGACCCAATTGCCCCTGCCTCAACTGCCCAGCCCGCGCGGTGCGCTGACCGCCAAGCGAACCCTGTCCGATCTGACCTGGCTGCGCGTCGGTGGCCCGGCTGATTGGCTGTTTCAGCCCCAGGATCATGATGATCTGGCAGAATTTCTTGCCCAATTGGACCCGGAAATTCCGGTTTTCCCCATGGGCGTTGGCTCGAACCTGATCGTCAGAGACGGCGGCATTCGCGGCGTGGTGATCCGTTTGGGTCGCGGCTTTAACGGTATCAGCTTTGATGGCGATCGTGTGATCGCGGGCGCGGCGGCACTGGATGCCCATGTCGCGCGCAAGGCCGCAGATCAGGGCCTGGATCTGACGTTCCTGCGCACGATTCCCGGCGCGATCGGCGGGGCAGTGCGGATGAATGCGGGCTGCTATGGCAGCTATGTCGCCGATCATCTGATCGAGGCGCAGGCCATCACCCGCAACGGCGAGCGCGTCACGCTGACCCCAGATGATCTGCGATTCGGCTATCGCCATACAGATCTGCCCCAGGGATGGGTGCTGACCGAGGCGAGCTTTCACGCCAAGCGCGACACCCCCGAGGCACTTCATGCCCGCATGGATGAACAGCTTGCGCGTCGCGATGCCAGCCAGCCGACCAAGGACCGGACCGCAGGCTCGACCTTTCGCAATCCCGCGGGCTTTTCCTCGACCGGGCGCGCCGATGACAGTCACGAGCTGAAGGCCTGGTCGCTGATCGACGGGGCGGGCCTGCGCGGCTATCGTCTGGGCGGTGCCATGATGAGCGAGAAGCACCCGAATTTCCTGATCAACACCGGAACCGCGACCGCAGCCGAGCTCGAATCACTTGGGGAATTGGTCCGCAGGCGCGTGCGGGAAAGCTCGGGGCATGACTTGCAGTGGGAGGTCATCCGTATTGGTGAGCCAAGCCCCGCTGGTTAACCCATTTTGTATGAAAAAGGCCTTTTGTGGCAAAGGGTTTGGGGCTACACTTTGCAAACGGGTGCATGATCGCAGATCAAACTGCGGCGCGGCCCCAAACGATTTCAGAAAATCCTGATTAAACAGGATGAAAGGCGAGGCGTGGCGGGCAATTCGAGCAGGATAGCCCCGACAGTCGCGGTCTTGATGGGAGGGCCCTCGGCAGAGCGCGAGGTGTCTTTATCGTCAGGGCGAGAATGCGCTAAGGCGCTGCGGCAGGCGGGCTATGAAGTCACCGAGATCGATGCGGGCAAGGATCTGCCTGCACGGCTGGCGCAAGTGCAGCCTGATATCTGCTTTAACGCATTGCATGGGCGATTCGGCGAGGATGGGCGCGTGCAGGGCCTGTTGGAATGGCTGGGCTATCGCTATACCCATTCCGGCGTTCTGGCCTCGGCCACGGCCATGGATAAATCCCGCGCCAAAGAGGTCTTTCGCCAGGCAGGCCTGCCGGTTGTCGAAAGCCTGATCGCGGATCGTGACGAGGTGCGCCAGCGCCACATTTTGCCGCCACCCTATGTTGTGAAGCCCAATGACGAGGGCTCGTCGGTGGGTGTCTATATTGTCCAGGATGGCGCCAACTGCCCACCGCAGCTGTCGGATGACATGCCAGCGCGTGTGATGGTTGAAACCTATGCGCCGGGTCGCGAATTGACCGTGGCTGTGATGGGGGACCGCGCGCTTGGCGTGACCGAGATCATCACCTCGGGCTGGTATGACTATAATGCGAAATATTCCGTCGGCGGGTCGACCCATGTGTGTCCGGCGGAAATTCCGGCCGAGATTACGGCCGCTTGCCTGGATTTTGCCGTGCGCGCCCATCAGGCCCTGGGCTGTTGCGGCATGTCGCGCACGGATTTCCGCTGGGATGACACGCGCGGCCTTGATGGGTTGATCCTGCTAGAGACCAATACTCAGCCCGGCATGACCCCCACCTCGCTTGCGCCCGAACAGGCCGCCAAAGCCGGTATCAGCTTTCCTGAACTTTGCAGCTGGATCGTCGAGGAGGCCCTATGTTCGGCGTGAACCGTGATCCGCGCAGCGCGGGCAATGCCTTTGGGCGTCCGACCCCCAACCGTGCCGCCCCAGCGCGCCCCACGCCTCAGCTGCGCAATGCGCCGATGCGTGACCCCGCACCCTCGCGGCTGGCCTATCGTTTGCACCGGCTGTGGCTAACGCCTTTCGTACGCAAGATGATGCATGTGGGTTTGCCCGCCTTTCTGGTGGCGCTGACCGCAGGCATCTGGCTGTCGGATGAAACCCGTCGGGCGCAGCTTTCGGGTGGCGTTACCGGGCTGATCGAAAAAGTTCAGAACCGTGATGAATTCATGGTTCGCGAGATGCAGATCGAGGGCGCATCGCCCGTGGTCGACAAGGGGTTGCGCGCCATGCTGCCCGTGACCCTGCCTGCTTCAAGCTTTGACATCGACCTCGAGATGCTGCGTGCCCGCGTGCTCAAGCTGGATGCGGTCGAATCGGTCGAATTGCGTATTCAACCGGGCGGTATTTTGACTGCTGTCGTGACCGAGCGCATCCCGGCGGTCCTGTGGCGCCATTCGCGTGGAATCGAGTTGTTGGACAAAACCGGCCATCGCGTGGCCTCGGCGACGTCGCGCGATGTGCGTCAGGATCTGCCGATGATCGCGGGCGAGGGCGCCGACAAGGCCGCAGCCGAGGCTTTGCTTTTGCTGGATGCCGCAGGTCCGATTCTGCCACGTTTGCGTGGGTTGGAGCGGATTGGCGAGCGGCGCTGGGATCTGGTTCTGGACCGTGGCCAGCGCGTCATGCTGCCTGTCGATGGGCCGCTGCCCGCGTTGGAACGGGTGATGGCTTTGGACAAGGCACAGGACGTTTTGGGCCGCGATGTCGCAATCGTTGACATGCGCGCCGAAGGCAGGCCGACCGTTCGTATTGGCCTGGATGCGCAAAACGCGGTGCGCCGTGCGCGTGGCCAGCCTGAAATCGGCCCCGATGGCAAAGCGATTGATCCCGAGACGCTGGCGGCCAGCGACAAGAAAAAAGGTAGCGGGGCTGCCAAGCCCGGCACGAGCAATAAGAAGAAAAGCGGTTAATCCAGACACCCGGAGGAGGAAGGAATGAAGGACCTATATCAAGGCCAGCGCGCGATGCGGAATATGCGGCGCCAGGCGATGCAACGCGGCGTGATCGCCGTGCTTGATATTGGGACTTCGAAAATCGCCTGCCTCATCCTTCAATTCGACGGCCCCGGTCAGTTCCGCGAGACGGACGGCGTGGGCCCGATGGCGGGGCAGTCGAATTTCCGCGTGATCGGCGCGGCTACGACACGCTCGCGCGGGGTGCGCTTTGGCGAGATCGAGGCCATGGCCGAGACCGAGCGCGCGATTCGAACCGTTGTGCAATCGGCCCAAAAAATCGCTGGCTTGAGGGTGGATCACGTCATCGCCTGTCTGTCGGGCGCACGCCCGGCCTCTTACGGGTTGGCGGGCGAAATCACGATCAATAATGGCAAGGTAACCGAGCAGGACGTGGCCGGGGTTCTGGCCGCTTGCGAGGCGCCCGATTTCGGCCGGGGCCGCGAGGTGCTGCATGCGCAGCCAGTCAATTTCGCGGTCGATAACCGCACCGGCTTGATGGATCCGCGCGACCACTCGGGCAACAAGCTGGCCTGCGACATGCATGTGCTGACCATTGATGGCGATGCTGCGGGCAATCTGGTGCATTGTATCCGGCGCTGCGACATGGAGCTGGCGGGCGTGGCCTCGGCCTCTTATGTCAGCGGGCTGGCCTCGCTGGTCGAGGACGAGCAAGAGCTGGGCGCGGCCTGTATCGACTTGGGCGGCGGCGTGACCGGCGTGTCGGTTTTCATCCGCAAACACATGATTTTTGCCGATGCTGCCCGCATTGGCGGCGATCTGATCACATCGGATATCGCCAAAGGCCTGCGCGTTTCGCATCAGGTCGCCGAGCGTCTGAAAACGCTGCATGGCGGGCTAGAGGCCACGGGCCGCGACGATCACGAGATGATCGAGCTGGGCGGCGATACCGGGGATTGGGAAACCGACCGTCGCACGGTCAGCCGGGCGGATCTGATCGGGATCATGCGTCCGCGCGTCGAAGAAATTCTGGAAGAGGTGCGCGCGATTCTGGATGCCTCGGGCTTTGATCATCTGCCTTCGCGCCAGATCGTGCTGACGGGTGGCGGCAGTCAGATCCCGGGCCTGGACACTTTGGCCGCTCGGATGCTGGGGCAGAATGTCCGGATCGGCCGTCCGCTGCGCATTCAGGGGTTGGCCCATTCTGCAACCGCACCGGGATTCGCCTCGGCGATCGGATTGGCGCTTTTGACCGCGCATCCGCAAGATGAATGGTGGGACTTTGAAATGCCTTCGGAAAGTTATCCCGCCCGCAGCTTCCGTCGCGCCTATCGCTGGTTCCGAAACAACTGGTGATTGAGCGACCCTAAATGGGATGGTGGGCCTATGCCCACCAGATGATGCGTCATGGGCAAGATGCCGCCGAAGCGCTTCGTTTGTACTGCTATATTTTGTATGTTAACTGTGTTTTTCGGGTGACGCTCACGAGGATTCTCGGTAGGCTTGTCCGTAAACGGGGGATTCGTCCGGGTGGCCCGAATTGCCCGGCGTAACAGGCAAAGGCAATCGAGCAATGAACCTTAATCTGATGCTGAACGAAGATCAGGAATTGAAGCCGCGGATCACCGTATTTGGCGTCGGCGGGGCTGGTGGTAACGCCGTCAACAACATGATTGAGAAGCAGCTTGATGGGGTCGAGTTCGTGGTTGCGAACACCGATGCTCAGGCGCTGCAGCAATCGCGTGCAGAACAGCGGGTCCAGCTTGGTCCCAAGGTCACTGAAGGCCTGGGCGCAGGGGCAAAGCCCTCGATCGGGGCGAAAGCCGCGGAAGAAACCATCGAAGATATCGTTGACCACCTGATGGGCGCTCATATGTGCTTCATCACGGCAGGTATGGGCGGTGGAACCGGCACGGGCGCCGCTCCGATCATCGCGCAGGCCGCGCGCGAGATGGGGATCCTGACCGTTGGTGTTGTGACCAAGCCCTTCCAGTTCGAAGGCAACAAGCGCATGCGTCAGGCCGACGAGGGCATCGAAGCCCTGCAGAAGGTCGTCGATACGCTGATCATCATTCCCAACCAGAACCTTTTCCGTCTGGCCAACGAAAAAACCACCTTCACCGAAGCCTTCGCCATGGCGGATGACGTGCTGTATCAGGGCGTCAAAGGCGTGACCGATCTGATGGTTCGCCCCGGCCTGATCAACCTCGACTTTGCCGATGTCCGTTCGGTCATGGACGAGATGGGCAAGGCGATGATGGGTGCGGGCGAAGCCTCGGGCGAGAACCGCGCGGTTCAGGCTGCCGAAAAGGCGATTGCCAACCCGCTGCTGGACGAAATCAGCCTGCATGGCGCACGTGGCGTTCTGATCAACATCACCGGCGGCTACGATCTGACCCTGTTCGAGATGGACGAGGCAGCCGAAAAGATCCGCGAAAAGGTCGATCCGGAAGCCAATATCATCGTCGGCTCGACCCTCGATCCGTCGCTGGATGGTTCGATCCGCGTGTCGGTTGTGGCAACGGGTATCGATTCGGCCGAGCAGGTCGCTGCGGATATGAACCAGCGTCGCGGTCTGCGCGAGCCGCTGACCCAGAACCCGCCGGTCGCACAAAAGCCTGCCCCGTCGATCGACGAGGACGATCTGCCCCCGCCCCCGCGTCGTGCTGCCCCCGAGGCCGCCGAAGCACCGGCTCCGCGCCCCAGCGCCAGCAGCTTTGGCAATGAGGTCGCCGACGAAATGCCCGCTCCGGCCTATCGTCCGGCCGAGCCGCGCCGTCCTGCAGCCGATCCGCTGACCGGTGATGCGGCCGAATTCACGGCGCCGCGTCGTGCCCCGGCCGCGGGTTCGCCCTCGCCCGAAGTGCTTGACCGGATGCGCCGCGCCGCAAGCGCGCAGCAATCCGCCCCCGAGCGTGCGCCGCAGCCGCAGCAGCAAACGCGCGCCTTGACCGCAGCCCAAGAGGCGGCACAGCGCGGCATGGGCCGTATGGCCGGCCTTGGTCGCATGATCGAGCGTATGGCGGGTGGTCAGAACGAGCAGCCTCAGGCCCCCAAGCCGCCGGCAGGTTCGATCGCCGAGCGCGTCAGCGAGCGCGTGGCCAGCCGTCAGAAAAGCGGTTTTGACGCCGGTTTCGAAGATCTGGCCAGCCCCGATCGCGCCGATGACCGTGTTGAAATCCCGGCATTCCTGCGTCGTCAGGCCAATTGATCCAATCACGAAATTGAGACGTGAGATCGAATGAAAGGGCCGCTTTGCGGCCCTTTTTCGTTATTTATCAATGCTTTATTTTGCGCAATCACTGCTTGGCAACATATCGCCCCCGATTGTTACAGCGAGTCATAATTCGTTAATTGAGACCTGACCGCCGCATGCCTAACTGGAACCATGCAGAACCGGGACTTGCCGGGACCGCATAAGTTTAGAAAAGAAGTGACGGTTATCATGCAGTACACGATCGAACGCAAAGCTCAGTTCCGTGGCGTCGGCCTGCACTCTGGTGCGGCGGTTCGCCTGACGATTCTGCCTGCGCCCGTGGATCATGGGATTGTCTTTTCACGTTCAGATCTTGACGGTCTGCGCGTTCCGGCCCGCTGGGATCTGGTCAAGCCTTCGCAGCTTTGCACGCTGCTTGAGGGCGAGGATGGGGCCAGCGTCTCGACCATCGAACATGTCATGGCCGCATTGGCGGGTCTGGGCATCACCAATGCCTTGATCGAGGTGAACGGCCCCGAAGTGCCGATCCTTGATGGCTCGTCCGCGCCCTTCGTGGCAGGTCTGCAAGAGGCAGGGCTGCGCGCCCAGCCCGAAGCGCCCTTGCGCGCCATTCGGGTGCTGCGCACCGTCGAGGTCCACCACGGCGAGGGATTCGCCCGCCTGTCGCCTGCCGACAATCTTGAGATCCATTTCGACATCGATTTTACCGATGCCGCAATCGGACATCAGGAAAAGCAGCTGAACATGGCCAATGGCGCCTTCGTACGCGAGCTGATGGACAGCCGTACCTTTTGCCGTCTCAAAGATGTCGAGGCGATGCAGAAATCGGGTTTGGCGCTTGGCGGCACCTTTATGAACGCAGTCGTCATCGACGGTGACAAGGTTCTGTCGCCCGGCGGGCTGCGCCACGAGGACGAGGCCGTGCGCCACAAGATGCTGGATGCCATGGGCGATCTGGCGCTTGCCGGTGCGCCGCTTTTGGCGCGCTACACGGGCCATCGTGCGGGCCATGCCATGACCAACAAGCTGTTGCGTGCTCTTTTTGCAGCACCTGACGCTTGGGAATGGGTGACCCTTTCCGAAGGTCAGCACAAACGTTTGCCGGGGGCGGGTGTCTTTGAAAAGCATCACGCATATAAAGAGCTGGCAGTCGCATAAGCGGCTGCTAGACCAATCGGCGGAAAACACCTCCACGGAAACGCTTTGGCATTTTGCGCAGCCGGATTTTCTGTGCTAGGAGATCAGCGCTGTGGCCGTCGGCCATTGCTAGGGATAATGGATTCTGACAGGCAGGATATGATGGCAGGTTTCAGAACGGCGGGTTCCTTGGTCGCAATGGCACTCTCCGTGGCCCTGCTGGCTGGATGCTCGGGTGCGGGCAAGACGAGTAAGGTCGAATCACTCGAGAACTTCACCGCAGAGCAGATCTACAAGCGCGGCGAATATGAGCTTGAGAACAACACCAAGCCCAAAGACGCTGTGCATTACTTCAGCGAGGTCGAGCGGCTTTACCCCTATTCAGACTGGGCCAAGCGCGCCCTGATCATGCAGGCCTATAGCTATCACAAGGCCCGCGAATATGAGGATGCACGCGGCGCGGCACAGCGCTTTATCGACACCTATCCCGGCGATGAAGATGCGGCCTATGCAAAATATCTGCTGGCGCTGAGCTATTACGATCAGATCGACGATGTTGGTCGCGATCAGGGCCTGACCTTCCAGGCGCTGCAATCGCTGCGCGAAGTGATCGAGCAATATCCCAACACCGAATATGCGCGCTCGGCGATTCTCAAATTCGACCTGGCCTTCGACCACCTTGCCGCCAAAGAGATGGAAATCGGTCGCTATTACCTCAAGCGCGGGCATTACACCGCCGCGATCAACCGCTTCCGCGTGGTGGTCGAGGAATATCAGACCACGACCCAGACCCCCGAGGCGCTGATGCGTCTGACCGAGGCCTATTTGGCCCTTGGTCTGACCGATCAAGCCCAGACGGCCGGCGCGATTCTTGGTCACAACTTCCGCTCCTCTCCTTTCTATGAGGATGCCTATAAGCAGCTACATGGACGCGGCCTTGAGCCCGAAGCCAAAGGCGACAGCTGGCTGACCAATGTCTATCGCCAGGTCATTCAAGGTAAGTGGCTGTAGTTCGGGATGCTGCGGCATCTGGATATTCGCGACGTTCTTCTGATTGACCGGCTGGAGCTTGACTTCCATCCGGGGCTGAACGTGCTGACCGGCGAAACCGGGGCGGGCAAGTCGATCCTGCTTGACTGCCTTGGCTTCGTGCTGGGGTGGCGGGGCAGGGCCGATCTGGTTCGCCAGGGTGCGGCACAGGGCGAGGTGACCGCCTCATTCGATCTGCCGCCGGACCATCCTGCGCGTGATTTGCTGCGCGAGGCGGGCATTCCGGTCGAAGATGAGCTGATCTTGCGGCGCATCAACAATTCCGATGGCCGCAAAACGGCCTGGATCAACGACCGTCGCGCCTCGGGCGAGGTTCTGCGCGCGCTGTCGGAAACGCTGGTCGAGCTGCATGGCCAGCATGATGATCGCGGCCTTTTGAACCCGCGTGGGCACCGTTTGTTGCTGGATGCGTTCTCGGGGCTGGATCTTGGCGCAGTGCGCCGCGCCTGGGCCAAGCGCCGCGAGGCGGGGGTGGCGCTTGAGGCCGCCGAGGCGCGCTTGGCCGCGGTTCGCGGCGAAGAGGATTTCCTGCGTCATGCGGTGGCCGAACTCGACAAGTTGTCGCCCGAACCCGGCGAAGAGGTCACACTTGATACCCGCCGCCGCGCCATGCAGGGCGCCGAGAAGATCCGCAGCGATGTCACCCGTGCGCTGAATGCGCTGGGGCCTGACGGCGCTGAAGGGGCGATGCTGGATGCGCACCGCTGGCTTGAGGGCGCGGCCGATCGTGCCGAAGGCGCGCTTGAGGCGCCATCCGCTGCGCTTCAGCGGGCCTTGGCCGAATTGGGCGAGGCGGCTTCTGGTGTCGAAGCTGCGTTACGGACGATGGATTTTGATCCGCGTGATCTGGAACAGACCGAAGAGCGTCTGTTCGCGCTCCGCGCTTTGGCGCGCAAACACGATGTTTTGCCCGATGATCTGGCGGCCTTGGCCGATCAGTTGCGCGCGAAGCTGGCCTCGTTGGATGCGGGCGAGGGGGATTTGGCACGTCTGCAATTGGCCCTGTCCGAGGCCGATGCGGCCTATGAGCGCGAGGCGGGTCAGCTAAGTGCGAAACGGGTCTTGGCCGCGAAATCTCTGGACAAGGCCATGGCTGGCGAGCTGGCCCCCCTGAAAATGGAGCGCGCGGTTTTCGAGACCCGCGTAACGCCGGGCGAGCCCGGTCCCGAGGGGCGCGATGCGGTGGCCTTTACCGTGGCCACAAACCCCGGCGCGCCATCCGGGCCGCTGGACCGCATTGCCTCGGGGGGCGAGCTTTCTCGTTTCCTGCTGGCGCTGAAAGTCTGTCTGGCACGTGGAAACGATGCGCTGGTGCTGATTTTTGACGAAATCGACCGTGGGGTTGGCGGCGCGACCGCTGATGCCGTGGGGCGGCGTCTGGCCAAGCTGGCCGATGGGGCGCAAGTGCTGGTCGTCACCCATTCCCCGCAAGTTGCCGCCTTGGGCAGCCATCACTTCCGCGTCGCCAAATCGGTCGCCAAAGGCATGACCACCTCGCGCGTGGCCGCATTGTCACATGATGAGCGGGTCGAAGAGCTGGCAAGGATGCTGGCTGGCGAGGAAATCACCCAAGCCGCAAAAGAAGCGGCGCGGGCCCTGCTTAACCCCTGATGCAGACGGCTGGCCATGGGCTGCAGAGGTGCCGACTGGCCAAAGGGCCAGTCTGGCAGCCTGCTTGTAGCAACTGAAAAGCGGTCATTTCTGCGCAGTCAGTCACGTATCGCATCGACGATGCGAATCACCGACAGGATTTGCAGAGTTCGGGGGTCGAACCTGACGAGACGATGATCGACGATGCCATATTTGCTGCCACGTGGTGCGATCCCGATGCCGTAAAGCCCCGGTCTGCTGACCACATGCAGCCTGCTTTCGTCGATCCGGCTGCCCACGCGCAGATCTCCACCAACGTTGGTGCCGACCGGATTGATCGGCGGACGCAACGCAGTGGGCGGCTTGGGGGCATTTGCCTGCGAATCCAAGCGAACGTTGACCGTGCTATGGCTGGGGCTGCTTTTATTTGCGGTGCCATTGGGGCCTTTGCGTTGGCTGACCCCGTCCGAGCCATCTGATTGACCAGAGCTATCGCCCCGGCCGAAACCGGTTTGGCCATTCGACCCCGCGGCGGCGCTTGGACCGCGTCCGACCGCGTGTTCAGCACCGGTTGGGGCTTTGGCGCTCGCGTCCGTCGAAGTGAGGCCACCACCAGAGTGCTGACCTGTCGAGGGAGATGCCAAAATGATGGGAATGATAAGCAACAATCCCAGATAGAGCGGTGATATTTTGTAGTTCAGTTTCATAAGACGAGCCGTTCAGACCGACCTTCGCGCGTGCTGATCAACGAACCAGATGCAGGGCCGTTCCGTTCCGGCTGCGACTCTTGCGGAACTGTTGTAAAAATCACACGCGATGGCGCTTGGCAAAGCGTGGCAACATCGCTGAAAAGTCGCGACCGCTGCCGTCCTCATCCTCGACAAAACTGCCATAAAGGGTGGCGGCCAGCTTACCCATTGGCGTGTCGGCATCGACCTGTTGCGCGGCCTGTTGCGACAGCCGCAGATCTTTGAGCATCAGATCCGCCGAAAAGCCCGGTTGATAATCATGATCGGCTGGTGATTGCGGACCCACGCCGGGCGCGGGACAATAAGCGTTCATCGACCAGCTATAGCCCGAAGAGGTTGAAACCACGTCGAACATCTTGGCACGGTCCAAGCCCAGTTTATCGGCAAGGGCAAAGGCCTCGCAGGTGGCGATCATGGTGACGCCAAGGATCATGTTGTTGCAGATCTTTGCCGACTGTCCCGCGCCCGAGGCACCGCAATGGACCGATTTCTGTCCCATGATCTCGAATAGGGGCAGCGCCTTGGCATAGGACGCATCGGTGCCCCCGACCATAAAGGTCAGTGTGCCCGCCGCAGCCCCGCCAATACCGCCCGAAACCGGCGCATCCAGCGCACCCAGCCCTGCGGCATCGGCGGCCTGTGCCACATCGCGCGCACTGGCCACATCGACGGTCGAGCAATCGCAAAAGACCGCCCCCCGCGCCATCGCCGGGATGATTTGCTTGGCCACCTCGCGCAGGATGGCCCCATTGGGCAGCATGGTGATGACGATATCGGCATTCTGCGCCGCCTGCGCCGCGCTGCTGGCTGGCGTGACGCCCGCGGGCATCGGGGCGATGGGGTCATGACCGGTGACCTCATGGCCAGCTTTGACCAGATTGGCGGCCATTGGCGCGCCCATATTCCCAAGTCCGATGAATCCGATCTTCATGTTACTCCTCCCAATCCAGCTCTTGGGGGCCAAGCGAAGCCAGCATGGCATCGACCTTGGCCGGGGTGGCTTCGGCGCGCCATTGCGGGTTGCGATCCTTGTCGATGATCTGGGCGCGGACCCCTTCTAGGAAATCTGCCCCGGCGGTGGCGCGGGCGGTAAAGCGGTATTCGCGGCTTAGCGAATCTTGCATGCGCTGATCGCCGCGCGCGGCGCGAACCATGGCCAGCGTCGCTGCCATCGACAAAGGCGAGTTGCGGCGCAGGGCCTTGAGCGTCTCCTCATCGCCCGAGGCTTCCACCGCTTTGATGATCTCGGGCAGGCTGCGCGCGCCAAAGGCCGAAAGGTCGCGATCGGCCAGCGGGGACAGCGGCGCGGGATGGGCCTTAAGGCCGCTGACAGTTCCACTTTGGGCCAGATTGTCGATGACAGTGGGCCATTCTTCCTCGGGGATGAAGAAATCGGCAAAACCCGCATGGATCGCATCGCCAGCGGTCATACGCCCCCCCGTCAGGCCCAGAAACTCGCCGATGCGCCCCGGTGCACGCGCCAAAAGCCAGCTGCCCCCGACGTCGGGCACAAGGCCGATACCGGTTTCGGGCATGGCAACCTGTGTTGAATTGCCGACCACCCGATGCGCAGCATGGCCGCCCACGCCCACGCCGCCGCCCATGACAAAGCCTTGCATGAAGGCCACGACGGGTTTGGGATAATCGGCCAGCATCGCATTCATGCGGTATTCATCGGCAAAGAACTCTTGCCCAAGACGGTGATCGCCCGCTTTGCCCGCCTGATAGACCGCAGCAATATCGCCACCCGCGCAAAAAGCGCGATCGCCCTCGGCATCAATGATGATCAGGGAAATTTCAGGGTCCGCGCGCCAGTTTTCCAAAGCTGCCGTAATCGCCAGCGCCATGTCATGGCTTAGCGCATTCAGCGCCTTGGGACGGGTAAAGGTGATGCGGCCCGCCTTGCGGTCCCTGCGGATTGAGAGATCATCCATCTCAGTCCCTTTCTGTCAGTAAAGCACGACCGATGATCAGCCGCATGATTTCATTGGTGCCTTCAAGGATCTGATGAACGCGCAGGTCACGCACGATCTTTTCGATCCCGTAATCCTCAAGATAGCCGTAGCCGCCATGAAGCTGCAGGCATTGATTGGCCGTCTCGAATGCTTTGTCGGTGACCAGAAGCTTGGCCATCGCACAGAATTTTGTGGCATCCCCCGCACCCCGATCCAGCTTGACCGCAGCCTGATGCAGAAAAACCCGCGCCGATTGCAAGGCGGTTTCCATCTCAGCCAAGCGAAACTGCAGGGCCTGGAACTGGTCAATGGTCCGGCCAAAGGCATGACGCTGGGACATATAGCGCAAAGTGGCGTCAAAAGCGGCCTGAGCGCCGCCAAGTGCTGTCGCTGAAATATTCAGCCTGCCACCATCCAGCCCGGCCATCGCATAGGCGAAACCTTGTCCTTCGACACCGATCAGCTGATCTGCGGGAACGGCGCAATCGTCAAACCGCATCTGTGCCGTGGGCTGCGCCTTCCATCCCATCTTGCGTTCGGGCGGACCAAAAGAAAGCCCCGGCGTATCGGCCTCGATGAGCAGCGCCGAGATGCCCTTGGGGCCGTCACCGCCGGTGCGCACCATCGCCAGATATAGATCGGAATACCCCCCGCCCGAGATAAAGGCCTTGGTCCCGTTCAAAACCCAGCTTTGCCCCTGCCGCTTGGCGCTGGTGCGCAAGGCCGCCGCATCCGAGCCGCTGCCGGGCTCGGTCAGGCAGTAAGAGGCGATTTTTTCCATCCGGCACAGCGCGGGCAAAAAGCGGGCCTTGATCTCGGGCGAGGCGAATTTGTCGATCATTGCCGCCGACATGTTGTGAATCGACAAGAAGGCAGCAACGGCGGGGCAGGCCATTGCCAATGCCTCGAAGATCAGGGTGCCATCCAGCCGAGACAGCCCGCTGCCGCCATATTCCTCACTGACGTAGATCCCGCCAAAACCAAGCGCGCCCAATTCCGGCCAGAGCGCGCGGGGAATGGTGCCCTGCTTTTCCCAATCGGCGGCAAAAGGGGCAATCTGGCTTGCGCCAAAGTCGCGAGCCAGATCTGAAATGGCCTGCTGCTCGGGGCTTTGATCAAAGTCCATGGGCACGTCCTTCTGAAGGAGGATGGGTCAGGGATGACGCATTTGGGCAACGCTGCACAACCAGCCAAGCGCAGCTCGTGAATTTTCTTGGCGAAATACCGCCGCCGTCTCACCATTCTGGCAGCATTTGCCAAGATCATGAGGAGTAAAGATCATGGCTGTCATTAACCCGTCTCCCGCGCTCTATAACGAAGATCTTGCCCCGGCAGAGGAAAGAAAATGGGGCGCATATTCGATCTTCAACGTCTGGACTTCGGATGTACACAGTCTGTGGGGCTATTATCTGGCCGCAAGTCTGTTTTTGCTTTGTGGCAATCTGGTCAATTTCGTTTTCGCAATCGGGCTTGGCTCTTTGGCGATCTATGCGCTGATGCAAATGGTCGGGCTGGCGGGGGTGCGAACGGGGGTGCCATTCCCTGTGCTGGCCCGGGCAAGCTTTGGAACCTTTGGGGCAAACGTCCCAGCCCTGGTGCGCGCCATCGTCGCGTGCTTTTGGTATGGTGCACAGACTGCGGCGGCTTCGGGGGCAATCGTTGCCCTGTTGATCCGCTGGCCGGGCATGCTCGAGTTTCACCAAAGCAGCCATATGCTGGGGCATTCGACCCTGCAGGTGATTTGCTATGTCGTGGTCTGGGCGTTGCAACTGCTGATCATCCAAAACGGCATGGAAACCGTGCGCAAGTTTCAAGATTGGGCGGGGCCGGCGGTCTGGGTCATGATGCTGGTGCTTGCGATCTATCTTTTGGTGAAATCGGGAACGTTCAGCTTCGGCTCCGAGATCCCCGAGGATGTCCTGCTCGAGGCGACCCGCGCTGCGGGCGTGCCCGGAACGCCCGGCTCGCTACCTACGCTGATGGCGGCTGCGGCAACCTGGATCACCTATTTCGCGGCGCTTTATTTAAACTTTTGCGACTTTTCGCGCTATGCCACTGATGAGTCCGCACTCCGGCGCGGCAATGCCTGGGGCTTGCCGATCAATCTGCTGGCCTTTTGCCTGGTTGCAGGTGTCACCACCACCGCCGCATGGCACGTCTATGGCGAGGTTTTGCTGCACCCGGAAGAGATCAGCGCAAAGTTCGATAGCTTCTTTCTCGCCTTGTTGGCCGCCCTGACCTTTGCCGTCGCGACGCTGGGGATCAACGTGGTCGCGAACTTCGTCTCGCCAGCTTTTGACTTCGCTAATGTGTTTCCCAAACATATCAACTTCAAACGCGGAGGCTATATTGCCGCGCTGATCGCGCTCGTCCTTTTCCCATGGTCCCCGTGGGAAACCAGCGCGACCCATTTCGTGAACTTCATTGGTTCAACGATGGGGCCGATTTTCGGGATCATGATGGTGGATTACTACCTGATCCGAAAAAGCAAAATCGATGTGGCAGCGCTTTACGATGAGAACGGTGAGTTCCGCTTTCAGGCCGGCTGGCACGTCAAGGCATTTATCGCCTTGGCCGTAGGCATGATCTTCTCGTCAATTCTACCGACGTTTACGACGATCTTGCCAAGCTGGTGGCTGATTTACGGCTGGTTCTTCGGCGTGATTATTGGTGGCGGCACCTATCTGCTCTTGCGCTGGGGCGAGCAGCCGTCGGCTGAATGAAATCCCGCCAGAGGGCGATGGGAGCGCCCTCTGGCGGAATGGGTATTTGGATGATGAAGAAAGCGTCTCTTTCTCTGTCACCCAAATACCCAAAGAGCCGTGCAATTAGTCCAGAGCTTTGAAGTTCAGGCTCGCACCGTCTTTGATGCCAGAGAACCACCGCGCGGTGACGGTTTTGGTTTTGGTATAGAAGCGGAAAGCGTCGGGTCCATATTGGTTCAGGTCGCCGAAGGCCGATTTTTTCCATCCGCCGAACGTGTAATAGCTGAGCGGCACAGGGATCGGAAAGTTGATGCCGACCATCCCCACATTCACGCGGCTGGCAAAGTCGCGCGCCGTGTCACCGTCCGCCGTGAAGATCGCGGTTCCGTTGCCGTATTCGTTGTCGATGACCAGGTTAAGTGCATCCTCGTAGGTTTGGGCGCGTACGGTCGACAGCACGGGGCCAAAGATCTCTTCTTTGTAGATGTCCATGTCGGGGGTGACATTGTCAAAGAGTGAGGGGCCGACGAAGAAGCCGTTCTCATAGCCTTGGATATGAATATTGCGGCCATCGACCAGCAGCGATGCGCCCTGCTCGACCCCTTTGTTGACCAAACCGTCAATGCGCGATTTGGCGGCGGCTGTGATCACCGGGCCAAAATCGACATCATCGCCTGCCGTATAGGGGCCGACCTTCAGCTTTTCGATACGGGGGATCAGCCGCTCGATCAGGGCATCAGCGGTGGCCTGGCCGACAGGAACCGCGACCGAAATGGCCATGCAACGCTCGCCGGCTGCACCAAAGCCTGCACCGATCAGGGCGTCTGCGGCCTTGTCCAGATCGGCATCCGGCATGATGACCATGTGGTTCTTGGCGCCGCCAAAGCACTGTGCGCGTTTGCCATTGGTTGCGGCGCGACCATAGATATATTGCGCGATCGGGGTTGAGCCGACGAAACCCACGGCCTGGATGGTGGGGTGATCAAGCAAGGCGTCTACGGCCTCTTTATCGCCATTGACCACCTGAAGCACGCCATCTGGCAGGCCTGCCTCTTGTGCCAGTTTGGCCAACATCAGCGAGGTCGAGGGCACGCGCTCGGACGGCTTGAGGATCATCGCATTCCCCGCCGAAAGGGCAGGGCCCATTTTCCACAGCGGGATCATTGCCGGGAAGTTGAAGGGCGTGATGGCGGCGACCACGCCAAGCGGTTGGCGCATCGAATAAAGATCAATGCCGGGACCTGCGTTATCGGTATATTCGCCCTTCAGCATCGAGGGGGTGCCCATGCAGACCTCGATGACCTCAAGGCCGCGCTGCACATCGCCGCGCGCATCCGGCAGCGTTTTGCCGTGCTCGCGGCTGACCTCTTCGGCGAGGCTGTCCATATTGTCATTGATGAGCTGGCCGAACTTCATCATCACGCGCGCGCGGCGCTGCGGGTTGGTCGCGGCCCAGATCAGCTGGGCTTTTTCGGCGCTGGCGATGGCGCGATCCAGCTCGGCCGGGGTGGCGAGGGGGACGCGGGCGATGAGCTCGCCGGTTGCAGGGTTGAAGACATCCGAGAACCGACCCGAGGTTCCTTTGACTTCCTTGCCGTCAATCCAATGGTAAAGCTCTTGCATCGCGTCCTCCGGGTGATGTGCCGTGCTGATTTCAGACAAAGGATAGACTTGCGGAACTGCTACGGAAAGAGGAAGTCTGGCAAAACAGTTTTGCATTTTTGCAAAGGTTTCGCGCGGAGGCTGGCCATGGATTGGGATGATTTGCGGGTCTTTCTGGCGGTTGCCCGTGATGAAAGCCTTTCGGCTGCGGGGCGCAGGCTGGGGATGGATGCGTCAACGGTGGGGCGCAGGATCGTTCGGCTTGAGCAGGCCTTGGGGGCCAAGCTGTTCGTGAAAATGCCGCAGGGCTATCAGATCGCCCCCGAAGGGCTGCGCCTTTTGCCCCATGCCGAAGCCGCCGAGACGGCGCTGCATGGGGCCGCCGAGGCGCTGATCGGTCGAGACGAGCTCAGCGGGCAGTTCCGCATCGGGGCCCCTGATGGTTGCGCCAATTACCTGCTGCCGCAGGTTTGTGCCGCGCTTTGTGCCCACCATCCTGGCCTTGAGATCCAGATCGTGGCGCAGCCCCGCATCTTTAACCTGACGCGACGCGAGGCGGATCTGGCGGTTGGGGTGTCCCCGCCGCAGACCGGGCGGCTGACCGTTCAGCGGTTGACCGAATATCGGCTGCATCTGGCAGGGCATTGCGATTATCTGGCGGCCCATCCCCCGATCACCACGCGCGCGGATCTGAAGGGGCATCGGATGATCGGCTATATCGCCGATATGATCCATGACCCCGAGCTGGACTATCTGACTGAAACCGGGGCCGACACAGCCGCACTTAGCTCGAATTCGGTTTCCGTGCAGCTTCAGGCGATTCGCGCGGGGGGGGGGCTGGGCATTGTGCATGATTTCGCCATTCCCTTTGCGCCCGGAGTGCGTCCTGTCTTGGCCGATCAGATTTCCCTGACGCGGAATTTTTGGTTGATCCGACACGCCGACGACCGACATTCGGCGCGCATGACGCTGTTGGCCGAGGCATTGGCCCAAGGTCTGCGCGCCGAGGTGCTGCGCCTTGAGGCACAGGTTTTCGTCTGATGGCAGATGGTTGCACGCCGGACTTGACGTAGCGGGCCGATGCGGCGACCTTTGAGATAAGCCCATATTCGACCCAACCAGAGGAAGGACCACGATGCTTGTCAATCAGATCCTGTCGATGAAGGTCAGCGCGGACATCGTAACAATTCGCCCCGATGAGCTGGTCTCGGAGGCCACCAGAATTCTGTCGGAGCGTCGCATCGGTGCGCTGGTGGTCAGCGAAGACGGCCGGACTGCACTGGGGATCTTGTCAGAGCGCGACATCGTGCGGGCGCTTGGGCGCAATGGCCCGGCCATTCTGGATGGCCCCATCAGTGAACTGATGACGCGCAAACTGATGACCTGCACCACGGGCGAGGATGCGCTGACCGTGCTGGAGCGGATGAGCGAGGGGCGCTTTCGTCACCTTCCCGTCGTGAATGCCGAAGGCAATCTGATCGGGCTTGTATCGATCGGAGATGCGGTTTCCGCACGCCTCAAAGAGCTGCATGCCGAAAAGGAAGCGCTGACCGGGATGATCATGGGCAGCTAGGCCACGCCGGATGCCGCGTCGTAAAGCGCCCTCTTGCATCCGTCTGAATTATCCTGTTCGACGGTTTTAAGCACCTCGGCGAAAGGACTTCACATGCGGATTGGCCTCTATCCCGGCACGTTTGACCCGATCACGCTCGGGCATATCGATATTATTCAACGCGCTATGGCGCTTGTTGATCGCCTGGTCATCGGCGTTGCCATCAATCGGGACAAGAAGCCGTTGTTCGATCTTGAGCAGCGCGTTGAGATGGTGCGGCAGGAATGCAGCGCGATTACCGCAAAAACCGGCGGTGAAATCATCGTTCATCCCTTCGAAAATCTGCTGATCGATTGCGCGCGCGATGTTGGTGCCAGCGTGATCGTGCGCGGCCTGCGCGCCGTGGCGGATTTTGAATATGAATTCCAGATGGTCGGCATGAACCGTGCGCTTGATTCGAGCATCGAGACGGTCTTCTTGATGGCAGATGCACGCCGTCAGGCGATTGCCTCGAAACTGGTCAAGGAAATCGCGCGGATGGGGGGCGATGTCTCGAAATTCGTGACGCCATCGGTCAATTCCGCGCTGCGCGAGCGTTTCGCCTAAGGACAGGTTGCGGGCGCCGATTGATGCGCGCCTTGCATTTTCTCTGTTATCGGACGGCCATGCCTTGCTAGACTTCTGGGCCACAGGAGGATGCAAAGATGAGCCAAAGCCCAACCCAGCCTCATAGCCTTGGGGGCGCTCCTTTAGCCGCGGCGCGCGAGCCTTTATCCCATCCCGCAGAGGTCTCGGTTTTGACCGAGGACGGACCTGATCCTATTCCCGAACCCGCCCGCCTGCCGCTTGGCGCGATTGGGGCGTCGTTGCGCGATGGGTGGCGCGACTTTTGCCGTGCGCCCGCATTCGGCCTTTTCTTCGCGGCGTTCTATGTGCTGGGCGGGCTGGTGATGGCCAGCGTTGCTTTGGTCACCGGGCGCGAATGGCTACTGATGCCCTTTGTCCTTGGCTTTCCGTTGCTGGCCCCATTTGCCGCAGTTGGCCTTTATGAGGTCAGCCGCCGGATCGAGTTGGGAATACCGCTGGACTGGCGCGCGGTGCTGGGCGTGGTCTGGGCGCAAAAGGATCGCCAGGTCCCGTCCATGGCGATGGTGATTCTGCTGCTGTTCATGTTCTGGGTCTTTGTCGCCCATACGACATTCGCCTTGTTCATGGGGTTGTCGGCGCTGACCAATATCACCTCCTCGCCCGAGGTCTTGTTTCAAGGACGTGGGCTGGTGATGCTGGGGGTGGGGACATGTATCGGCGCGGTCTTTGCCGGGGTCTTGTTTGCGGTGACGGTGGTGGGGCTGCCGCTGATTCTGGATCGCGAGGTTGATCTGATCTCGGCAATCATCGCCAGCTTTCGCGCCGTGGGCGAAAATCCGGGGCTGATGCTGATCTGGGCGCTGTTGATTGCCTTGCTGCTGTTTGCCGCAATCATCCCGTTGTTTCTGGGGCTTTTCATCGTGCTATCGGTGCTGGGTCATGCCAGCTGGCACATGTATCGCCGCCTGATGCCCGACTGATGCCACAGCGGCCCAAGCGCATATGAAAAAAGGGGCGACCAACTGGCGCCCCTTTCGATCATCAGCGCTTGCGCGCTTATTCGCTATCTGCCGCGGTGGTGCGCGGCGGGGCCAGCTTGGGCGTCACGCCGTTTTGCAACGGATCATCCTGACGTTGGACCGAGCCCTCGAAATGAGCGCCGGATTCGATGGCGATGGTCTTGTGAACGATGTCGCCCTCGACGCGCGCGGTGGCGGTCAGGCGGACCTTCAGGCCACGCACACGGCCAACGACGCGGCCATTGACGACGATCTCGTCGGCAACGATCTCGCCTTTGATGGTGGCGGTTTCGCCGACGATCAGCTGATGGGCGCGGATATCACCTTCGACGGTGCCTTCGATCTGCACATCGCCAGCGGTCTTGATATTGCCGGTGACGATCAGATCAGCCGAAAGGACAGAGGGCGTGCCGCGGTTGCGCGGTGCCGGAGCGGCGGGGGCGTCATAGCTTGTCGTCGTGTCAAAGCTGCGCGGGGTTTCAGTTTCAGCCGCCGGCTGCTGACGGGGGCCTGGCTCAGTGACACGGGTCTTAGAAAACATTTTGGGCTGCCTTGATGAAACTCATGGGATCCACGGACCGACCATCGACGCGCACTTCGTAGTGAAGGTGCGAACCGGTCGATCTACCGGTATTGCCCATATCACCGATCTGCGCACCGCGCGATACCTTTTGGCCGACCTTCACGCGAATCTTAGATAGGTGGCCATAGCGGGTTTCAGTGCCCAGCTCGTGGCGAACCTTGATCAGATTGCCGTAACCACGCTGCCAGCCTGCAAAGATGACTTCGCCATCAGCGGTCGAATAAACCGAGGTTCCGACCGGGCCAGCCATGTCGACACCTTCATGGCGGCGTCCCCAGCGGGCACCATAAGGTGAGGTGTAGCGGAAGGCCGACTTCAGCGGCATGGCCAGTGGCAGCTTATCCACGGCGATGCGATAGGTGTTGATCTTGTCCAGCGAGACCATGATCTCTTTGACCTTGGCATCACCTTGGGTGATTTCAGCATTGCCGCGGGTCGAATAACCTGCAGGCTCAAGCGGGCCGCCAGTGCCGGAATAGCCCGCGCGGACTTTGCGCAGCAGCGCGTCCGGGTCCATGCCAACTTTGCGGAACATCTTGTCCAAAGGCTCGGTCGAGACCGAAACGGCATCCTCGATTTCAGCGAAAAGGGCGTCGTTGCGTGCGATGATACGGTCACGCTCAAGCGCAAGCTCTTGTGCTTCGCGGCGTGCATCTGCGGATTCGGCCTCGGCCTGCACGCGATCCGATGCGGATTGTTTCAGCTCGCCCGACAAAATATCAAGCGCGACTGAGAATTCAGAAAGTCGACCGGCATCCAGCGACTCGCTTGTCTCGTCAGATTGGCCCTTGACCGAATTCAGCGCGACGACTTTTTCGTGCAAGGATGTCTGGACGGCGCTGATGCCGCTTTCCAACTCGCGGCGCTGGTTTTCCGAGGCCAGAAGCTGCGACTGCATCGACGAGACTTGATCCAGCGCGACTGCAAAACGGCTTTGGGCGGCGGCGGCTTCTTTGGCACGTAGATCCCGCTCGGCCGACAGCGCGGTCAGGCGCTGCTCGAAAGCGTGCTGGGCACGGGCGGTTTCCCCGCGCGAGGCGCCTTCGCTGACGGTTCCGATCACAAGAATAGAGCTGGCGATGATCGTCCATCCGAACAAGACCGCAACACCGCCCATCGCACCGAGCTGGGTCAGCGGCTTTAGGCGCAAGAAACGCGCGCCATTGTCCGATTTCAGAAACAAACGCTGTTCTGGCAGCCAGCGTTCCAGCTTCGCATTCAAGCGATTGGTAAGGCCCAAGGTCACTGTCCAATTCTTGTGGGTGCATTCGACCGAGCAAAGGCCGTTTGCTGATGGAATGGGTTAATCGGAACTGTGCCTTGGTTGCAACAGCTTTGGCCGTGATATGCGGAAGGTTTGGCGAGTTCCCGCCAGAGGGGTGCTTTTTTGGCGATTTTTTGCCGAAAAGATGGAACCAATCACGCAAATAATGCGTTTGCGGACCCCTAATATCAGGGAAATATTAACTTTTTTCTGGGCTATTGGGGGCCAAAAATCGCCGGAGCTTGCCGGATCTCGGCCAGCTGATTGCCTAAATTGTGATGCATAACGCAAATTTGACGCAAAAATATGCGACCAAAGTCTTATTAGTTGAAAGTATAGGGTAGGGGACCCTCACGATCACGCGGAATGCGGATTTCGCGGTCTACCGGGGGAACCGATCTTTGGTGGCAATTGGTGCGCGGGCAAATGCGACAGGAAATGCCGATCGGCTCGAACAGGCCGGGGTTTCCCAGGTCCAGCCCGTCGGCATAGACCATGTCGCGGGCATGGGTGATTTCACAGCCAAGACAGATGGCAAAGCGACGCATCGGCGCACCAAAGGCCCCACCAGGTTTCGAGACATCGCGCGACAGGCACAAATAGCGCTTTCCATCCGGCGTTTCGGCCAATTGGCGTAAAAAGCGCGTGGGTGTCTCGAAGGCTTGATGCACGGTCCACAGGGGGCAAGCCCCGCCGAAACGGGCAAATTGCAGCCGCGTCGCCGAATGGCGCTTGGTGATTGTTCCAGCCTGATCGACGCGCACAAAGAAAAAGGGCACGCCCTTGTTGCCGGCACGCTGCATGGTCGAAAGGCGGTGGGCGACCTGTTCGAGCGAGGCATGAAAAAAATGCGCCAGCCGCTCTAGGTCATGGCGCTCGGCCCGTGCTGTGGCCAGGAAATGCGAATAGGGCATCATTGCCGCCCCGGCAAAGTAATTGGCCAGGCCGACGCGGGCGATGTCGCGCGCGCCCGTGCTGCGAAAACGCGCAAGCTCTAGCGTGGCCTCCAGCAGATTGCCGCGGGTTTCCAGCGCGATCAGATGTAACAGCTGAAAAGCCAGCGTTTCGCGGCTGGCGGCGGCGTTCAAGGTGATCAGATCGCCGTCGCGGCGATAGACGGTGCTGTTGCCCAGCTCGGCCGTCACAACCCGCAATCCGCTATCGCGCAGGGCGTTGATGGCGCGCGTCAAAGGCGGCAGATCGGGTTCGGCCATGGCGAAACGCTCGGCGGCGCGGTCAACTGCATCAATGTAATTGTCGCAGTAATGAAAGAAATCGCGGACCTCTTCCCAAGGGGACGACGTCGCGTTCTGCATGCCCGCCCCCAAGGCCTCGTCCAGCGCGGCCAGGCGTTCCTGACCTTCACGATGGGCACGGTAAAGCCGCAGGAAGGCGCGGGCAAAGGCCGGGGCGTTGGTCGTGGCCAGTCGCAGGTCGATCATGCCGGGCGGGGCCTCGAACATGGGATCTGCCAGAGCCTCGGACAGATCGACGACCATGCGATCTGCATCACCCACCGCCATCGCGCTGAGATCCAGGGAAAATTCCGAAGCAAGCTTGAGCAGCACACCAGCCGAGACGGGGCGGTGATTGTTTTCCATTTGCGACAAATAGGGCAACGACACCCCAAGGCGGTCAGCAAAAGCCCTTTGGGTCAGCTTGGCGCGCGCGCGGGTTTCGCGCAGCGCTGCACCGGCATAAATCTTTTGCGTGGCCATCAGATGCTCCGTCTTTGCAAAGCCCGGATAGGCTTTGCAAAGCGCTTAGGCAAGCGGGGTTCAGACCAGGCGAGAGGCCCGGATGGTCGCTATCGTGATGATGACGGCTGCAATGGCCGATGCCAGCATGACCGCCAAAAGCGGAAAGGCCCCGCTTTCATCATGCAAAAGCGCCCCTGCCAATGCAGCCAGCATAGCGCCGCCGGCCACGCTAAGCGCGCCGCCCAGACCTGCGGCCGTGCCCGCCAGTTCGGGGCGCACGCTCATCATGCCTGCATTGGCACTGGGCAGTAACAACCCATTGCCCAGACCTAGAAAGGCAACCGCCCCGAAAAAGATCAGGGGTTGGTGAAGGCCCGCAAGATCGGCGGCCAAGGCAAGCGACAGTGCCACGGTCGATACCCAGACCCCGGCCAGCATCAGGCGCTTCATCCCAAAGATGCGGGCATAGCGCCCCGAAAGAAAGTTGCCCAAAGCATAGCCGATCGAGGGTGCGGCGAACCAATATCCGACCTGAGCCGAGGTCAGGTGAAACACCGTGCTGCCAACAAAGGGCGCGCCGCCCAGATAGGCAAAAAACGACCCCGACCCCAAGGTGATCGTGGCAGCATAGCCCCAAAACAGGCGCGAGTTTGCAAGGGCAGGATAGGTGGCAATCTGGCTGCGCAGCGGCGTGCCTGTACCGCGCGCGGTTTCGCCCAGATCGAACCAGCACAGCAAAAACACCGCAATCCCGGCAGCGGCCATCAGCATGAATGTGGCCTGCCAGCCAAAGGCCTCGTCCAGAAGGCCGCCCAGAACGGGTGCAAGCATGGGCACGATCGACATGCCCATCGTGACATAGCCCAGCAGGCTGGCGGCTTGCTCGCCCGGCACCATATCGCGCACCATCGCCCGCGAAATCACAAAGGCCGAGGTGATCACCGCCTGAATCAGGCGATAAAACAGAAACCAGCCCGCAGTTGGGGCCAAAAGCGTGCCCAGGGTTGCGGCCAGAAAAATCATCAATGCGGCAAGCATGACGACGCGGCGTCCAAAAAGATCACTGACCGGCCCGGCGGCCAATTGCATCAGCGCACCAACCCCAAGATAGGCCGAGACCGAAAGCTGCATGGTCGCGTAATCGACCCCGAAATGAAGCGCCATGCCCGGAAGCGAGGGCAGAAAGACGTTCATCGACAGTGCCGCAACCCCGGACAGCAGAACCAGCGTTGCAATATGGGGCGGCGTTCTAGCCCCAGTCATGAAAGACAAACCACGCGCCCAGACAGATCAGTGCAAAGCCAATTCCGTGCTGCCATGTGATTTTCTCGCCCAAATAGGCCCATGAAAAGATTGCGAAAACAGAAAGGCTTATCACCTCTTGAATGGTCTTTAGCTGGGCGGCACTGAAATGCCCATAGCCGATGCGGTTCGCGGGAACCTGCAGCAGATACTCAAAAAAGGCGATGCCCCAACTTGCCAAAATCACGACGAAAAGCGGGGCAGCCTTGTATTTGAGATGCCCATACCACGCAAAGGTCATGAAAATATTCGACGCAAGCAAAAGGCCGATTGTGGTGATCGGTACGGGCAGATTCATGCGTGATCCTAGAGTTAGTCCCAGTTGCTGCGGTGCTTTTCAAGGTTACCAAAGCGGGTAAACCGACCCTCGAAGCTAAGTTCGACCGTGCCGATCGGGCCGTGACGCTGCTTGCCGATGATGACCTCGGCCTTGCCATGGCAGGATTCCATGATCTGCTGCCAGGCCGCCATCTTGTCCAGCTCGTGATCGGCGGGCTTTTCGCGCTCTTTGTAGTATTCCTCGCGGAAGACGAACATCACGATATCGGCGTCCTGCTCGATCGAGCCGGATTCGCGCAGGTCCGACAGCTGTGGCCGCTTGTCTTCGCGACTTTCGACCGCACGTGAAAGCTGCGACAGCGCGATGACGGGAATATCCAGCTCTTTGGCGATGGCTTTCAGCCCCTGCGTGATCTCGGAGACCTCGTTGACGCGGCTATCTTTTGCCGAGGCTGCGCGCAAAAGCTGAAGATAGTCCACGATCAGAAGATCCAGACCCATGGTCCGCTTCAGCTTGCGCGCGCGCGCGGCCAGCTGGTTGATCGGCAAAGCGGGGGTATCATCGATGTAAAGCGGGCAGTTTTGCAGGTCATGCGCGGCCTGAACAAAGCGGCGGAACTCATCCTCGGACATATCCCCGCGACGAATGTTTTCCGAAGGAACCTCGGCCGCTTCGGACAAAATCCGCGCGGCCAGCTGTTCGGCCGACATCTCAAGGCTGAAAAAGCCGACAACACCGCCCGCGACAGTGCCATGCGTGCCGTCGGGCAGCTCGCCCATGCGGTGTACCTTGGCGACGTTAAAGGCAATGTTGGTGGCCAGCGAGGTTTTACCCATCGAGGGACGGCCAGCCAGAATGATCAAGTCCGAGCGGTTCAGACCGCCCATTTTGCCATCAAGATCAATCAGACCCGAGGAAACCCCCGACAGGCCGCCACCGCGGCTATAGGCGGCATTGGCCGCATTCAGCGCGCCGGTGACCGCAGAAAGAAAGCTTTGAAAGCCGCGTTCGGCGACGCCTTGCTCGCCCAGCTTGTAAAGGATCTGTTCAGCCGCCTTGATTTGCTCTTCGGCATTATCGTTGACGGTGACATGGGACGCGCGCGAAGAGATATCTTGCCCCAAGGCGATCAGATCCCGGCGCAGCGCAAATTCGCGGATCATCTGGGCATAGTCGCGCGCCGCATGTGACGAAATCGCCGCCGCCGCGAGGCGCGCCAGATAGGCCGGGCCGCCCAGATCTTTCAGGCCCTGATCGCTTTCCATGAAAGCCTTGATCGTCACTGGGCTTGCCAGGGCGTTCTTGGTGATCCGCTCGGCGCAGATTTCATAGATGCGGCGGTGCACCGGGTCATAGAAATGGGCCGGGGCAATGATGCGGGTAACGTGGTCAAAGACCTCGTTATTGGTCAAAAGCGCGCCCAAAAGCTGCTGTTCGGCTTCGATCGAGAAGGGAACGGCTTGCTCGGCTGCTGCGCTGGCAAGTTCTGCCGGTTTTCTAATTTCTAATGCGCGCAGCTCGCTCATTTCCATGCCCTCGATTCAGTGAAGCCCCGCTTATCTCACAAAGCGGGGCCTAGGGCTATCGGGCTTTTCCCGACAGATGATCTATAGGCGCAGATCAGGGATGCGCTGCCTGCCAGGCACGGGGATCGGACAGGAAGCTTTCCACCTCGTTCAAGGTCGCCGCGTCGAATTTGCCCTGAGCGCGCGCCTCGGCCAGCACATCCCACCAGGTGCACAGATAATGCAGTTGCACACCATGATCGGCCAGCCTTTGGGGCGTGTCCTTGAAGATGTCATAATAGAAGATGACAGCCGTATGGCCACAGCTTGCGCCGGTCTCGCGGATCGCATCGACAAAGCTCAGCTTTGATCCGCCATCCGTGGTCAGGTCTTCGACCAGCAAAACCCGCTGGCCCTCGCTCATTGCGCCTTCGATGCGCGCGTTGCGGCCATAACCTTTGGGCTTTTTGCGCACATAGGTCATGGGCAGTTCCAGCCGCTCGGCCACCAATGCGGCAAAGGGGATACCCGCAGTTTCGCCGCCGGCGATATTGTCGAATGCGTCAAAGCCAGCATCGCGCAGCACGGTTGCCGACATGAAATCCATCAGGGTCGAGCGGATGCGCGGAAACGAGATCAGTTTGCGGCAGTCGATATAGGTCGGCCCCTTCAGGCCCGAGGCATAGGTATAGGGCTCGGTCGCATTGAAATGAACCGCGCCGATTTCTAGCAACATGCGGGCGGAAAGGCGGGCGATTTCTTCGCGCGGGGGAAAGGGCAGGGTCATTTGTCGTCCTCGACGTGCCAGTACAGGGGGAAGCCGGGGTCGAATACGGTAACCGTCTCGTCGCCGACAGCAATTTTTTCGGGGTATTGCGCCGGGGTGTCGCGCTTGACCAGCCGGATCTTATCCTCATTCACCGGAAGGCGGTAAAATGCGGGGCCGTTCAGCGAGGTGAAGGCCTCGAGCTTATCCAGCGCGCCGTCCTCTTCAAAGACATGGGCTAGGATCGACATGGTGTTGGGTGCGGTAAAGCAGCCCGCACAGCCACAGGCGCTTTCCTTGGCGTGATCGGGATGCGGCGCGGAATCGGTTCCAAGGAAGAAGCGCCCATCCCCCGAGGTCGCAGCCTCACGCAAGGCGATGCGGTGGCTTTCGCGTTTCGCCACAGGCAGGCAATAGTAATGCGGCTTGATGCCGCCAACCAGGATATGGTTGCGGTTGATCACCAGGTGATGGGTTGTGATCGTGGCCGCGATATTGTCGCCCGCGCGCACATAATCGGCGCCGTCTTTGGTGGTGATATGTTCCATGATCACACGCAGGGCCGGATTGGCGCGGCGGATCGGTTCCAGCACACGGTCGATGAACACTGCTTCGCGGTCGAAAATGTCGATCTCGGGATCCGTGACCTCGCCATGGAAGCACAGCGGGATGCCCGCTTCGGCCATGGCGTCAAAAACCGGGCGGACCTTGTCGAAATCACGCACGCCACTGGCCGAATTGGTGGTGGCACCAGCGGGGTAAAGCTTGACCGCCGAGATGATTCCCGCACGATGAGCGGCGATGACATCAGCAGGATCCGTGCCTTCGGTCAAATAAAGCGTCATAAGCGGACGCAACGTCACGCCAGGGCCGCGCGCGGCAAGGATGCGCTCGCGATAAGCCGCAGCCTCGGCCCCGGTTACAACCGGCGGGACAAGGTTCGGCATGATGATGGCGCGACCAAAATGTGAAGAATATCCGCAGACTGCGGCCAGCATTGTGCCATCGCGCAGATGAAGGTGCCAGTCGTCGGGGCGGCTGATTGTCAAGGAATGGGTCATGATCTCGCTTTATATGACGGCGCTGCGGAACTATGAAGCGCCGTTTCATCTGTAGACATATCTAAAAGTGGCGCTTGGCAAAGCTATATAACCGCTTCACGATCTGTTCCACGCGACAGGAAAGGAAATTGCAGATGAAACCCGGATATTTTGGTGCAGCGCCGCTTTTTGCACCTTGGACTATCTGGCAGCAGATGACCCAGATCGCGTTGGATTCGCAAATGGTGATCGCCATGCGAACAGCAGGAATGATGGGCCTGGTCAAACAGGATGCGAACGAATCCCAGCGTATGGTGCAGGAAAAAGCCGATGCCGCCAGCGAGGCGATGACCGCTGCTTTGCGTGCTGCCGCGCGCGGCGCGCGGGCCGATCAGGTCGTTTCGGCGGCACTTCGTCCCTATCGCCGGCGCACCAAGGCTAATGCCAAGCGCCTGACTGGGGGGCAATAATCCTGCAGGCCGAATGCAGCAGTAAATCGCAGCAATACCGTTAAAAAGAACGCGCCCCAATGGGGCGCGTCTTTGTTTTCAGCACTGTGATCGCGTGATCAGATCAGTTTGCCCATGGCAACAGCGGTATCCGACATGCGGTTCGAGAAGCCCCATTCGTTGTCGTACCAGGTCAGGATGCGGCAGAAGTTGCCTTCCATGACTTTGGTCTGGTCAAGCGCAAAGATCGAGCTGTGCGAATCGTGGTTGAAGTCGATCGAGACGTTGGGCTGATCGGTAAAGCCCAGCACGCCCTTCAGCTTGCCGTTCGACGCCGCGATGATTGCTGCGTTGATTTCTTCGACCGAGGTCGCGCGCGAGGCTTCGAAAGTCAGGTCAACGACCGAGACGTTCGGCGTCGGAACGCGGATCGAGACGCCATCCAGCTTGCCTTTGAGTTCGGGCAGGACCAGACCGACAGCCTTTGCAGCCCCGGTCGAGGTCGGGATCATCGACAGCGCTGCGGCGCGGGCGCGGTACAGGTCATTGTGCATCGTATCCAGCGTCGGCTGATCGCCGGTATAGCTGTGGATCGTGGTCATGAAGCCTTTTTTGATGCCAATGGCCTCGTTGAGGACATAAGCGACCGGCGACAAGCAGTTGGTGGTGCAGCTTGCGTTCGACACAACCAGCTGATCCGCCGTCAGCGTATTGTCGTTGACGCCGAAAACGATGGTGTTGTCGGCGCCATTCGACGGGGCCGAAACCAGCACCCGCTTGGAGCCGTTCTCAAGGTGGATCTTCGCCTTTTCGCGATCGGTGAAGATGCCGGTGCATTCCATCGCGATATCGACATTGCCCCAGGGCAGTTCTGCGGGGTTGCGCACGGCGGTGACCTCGATCGGGCCGGTGCCGACGTCGATCGTATTGCCGTTGACCTTCACCTCATGCGGGAAGCGACCATGAACCGAGTCAAAGCGCAGCAGATGCGCATTGGTTTCGACCGGGCCAAGATCGTTGATTGCAACGACCTGGATATCGGTACGACCGGATTCGACGATCGCGCGAAGCACGTTGCGACCAATACGTCCGAAGCCGTTGATTGCCACTTTTACAGTCATGGTTTTCCTCTGCCGCTGATTCAGGGTTCGTCGGCAAATAGCCAGTAATTCAAGGCGATTGCAAATGGCACGAGCCCGATATGAGCGGAAAAGGCGACGGAATTAGGATGTTAGCGCCAGAAGGTTCATGTTAGCGCCAGAAGCTGACGTATTCGATCAGCGCTGCCATCTCTTTTCCCAGAAAAACCGGCAGGTGGCCGCCAAATGCCAAAGCGTCCACAACAAAGACTGCGATGATGATCAGCCCTAGGATGATGGCATTGGCATTGGACATGACGGCTCCTTCGGTCTGGGCCTTGGCGGGGCAGGCGGGCGTTGGTTAGGCGCCGGGGCTGAGTGATTGCTAGGCAGGACCATGGCGGGGCGCAAGGCGTGAATGGTGTCACAAAAGGTCGTAAGGGTGCCCGCCCTGCAACTCTTTGCCTATTCCTCGGCGCTGGCATCGGCGGCGATCAGGAACAGATCGCCCGCGGCCTCCATGCGACGGATTACGGCCACGACTGCATTCATTGCCTCTTCGGCGTCTTTGGCCGTGACCTTTCCTGCGGCCTCGATATCCTCACGCATGGAATCGGCCAAGCGGGTGGACATGCCCGAAAGCAGGAATTCGGTGGTCGGCAGATCATTACCCTTGGCCCCAGCCAAAGCCTTAGTCAGCACCGGGTTATCCACCTCGCGCAAGATGCGTGGAATGTCACGTGGATCAATGCGCGACGGAATATTGGCCCAGGTAAAGATCGCCTTGCGTACGTTTTCTGCAAAAACCGCATCGTCATCATCCAAACCGGCCAGCACGGTATCGCGGGTTGCGGCTTGCGAGAAGTTCAAGATCGCCCCCACCCGTTCCACCGGCCCGCCTTCGAGCGCAGGCTCGGGCTGCAGATCGGCGGCATGGACCAATGCCAGGCCAATGCGGCGCAGGGCCGGGCTTTCGATCCCACCGGTCAGCGACATGGCATAGGCGATCTGTCGCGCCAATTCGGATTCGATCAAGCCAAAGGTTTCCGCCGCGCGTGGCACGGGCAAGTTCGACAGCATCACTGCCGCAACCTCGACCGCCTCAGTTCGGGCCAACTCTGCCAGAACCGGGGCGGGCAGGGTGGCAATGCGTTCCCAAGGATCGCTTGCGCCTGAAAGCGCGGCCATGCGGCGCAGACGGCTGGTGGTCGTATGGGACAGGTGGCCATCCAAAAGGTCCAAGGCACCAGCAATATCACCGGGAAAATGCAGCCCCACCTCTTCGATGCGATCGCAAAATTCATCGACCACGGAATCGCGCGTCTGTTTGTCGATGATCCCCATCGAGGCGATTTCTTCGGCCAAAGCAGCCTGAGCGGCGGGTGGAAGCATCGAAAGGTCCAGTTCCTCATCCTGCACGAGCAAATAGCGCACGATGATTGCCGCCTTTTGCCGCGAGGTCAGCACTTTGGTGACGAAACCTTCGTCTGCGAACATGAAAAACCCCCGATTCTTGCGACTCGGGGGTAGATTGCCAGCTAAAACCTAATTCCGGGTTAGCCCGAAATCAGACTTCGCCAAAGACGCGACGGAAAATCGTGTCGACATGTTTGGTATGGTAGCCCAGATCGAATTTTTCTTCGATTTCCGCTGGCTCCAAGGCCGCGGTTACCTCGGGATCGGCCAGAAGCTCGGTTTTGAAATCCGCGCCTTTTTCCCAGACCTTCATGGCATTGCGCTGGACCAGACGATAGGCGTCCTCGCGCGAAACCCCGGCTTGGGTCAGGGCCAGAAGAACGCGCTGCGACATGACCAAGCCTTTGAACTTGTTCATATTGCGCAGCATGTTTTCCGGATAGATCACCAGCTTTTCGATAACGCCTGCCAAGCGGTTCAAAGCGAAATCAAGCGTGATGGTGCTGTCGGGGGCGATCGCGCGTTCGACCGAGCTGTGCGAGATGTCACGCTCGTGCCACAGCGCCACGTTTTCCATCGCCGGAACCACAGACATGCGCACAAGGCGCGCAAGCCCGGTCAGGTTTTCGGTCAGAACCGGATTGCGCTTATGCGGCATGGCCGAAGAGCCTTTTTGGCCCGGAGAGAAGAACTCTTCGGCTTCCAGGACCTCGGTGCGCTGCATGTGGCGGATTTCGATGGCGATATTTTCCATCGAGGAGGCGATCACGCCAAGCACGGCAAAGAACATGGCATGACGGTCGCGCGGGATAACCTGGGTCGAGATCGGCTCGACATGCAGGCCCAGCATCTTGCAGACATGTTCTTCGACGGCGGGATCGATATTGGCGAAGGTGCCAACCGCGCCCGAGATCGCACCCGTCGCGATTTCCTCGCGGGCATGGACAAGACGCTGACGACCGCGCTGCATTTCTGCATAAAAACGCGCGAAGGTCAGACCCATGGTCGTCGGTTCAGCGTGAATGCCGTGGCTGCGACCGATGCGTACGGTGTCTTTATGTTCGAATGCACGCTTTTTCAGTGCTGCCAGAACGCGGTCCATATCGGCCAGCAAAATATCTGCGGCACGCACGAGCTGGACGTTGAGCGTGGTATCAAGCACATCCGAAGAGGTCATGCCCTGATGGACGAAACGCGCCTGATCCGAGCCGATATGCTCGGCGAGATGGGTGAGGAAGGCGATGACATCATGCTTGGTCACGGCCTCGATCTCGTCGATGCGCGCCACGTCGAATGTGACATCCTTGGCCTTCCAGACGGCCTCGGCGTTCTCTTTGGGAATGACCCCAAGGGCTGCCTGGGCATCGCAGGCATGAGCCTCGATTTCGTACCAGATTTTGAACTTGGTTTCCGGTGACCAGATCGCGGTCATTTCGGGGCGGGAATAGCGCGGGATCATCGGTGCCTCCAATATCTGGGGTCGATTTAGCGCGGGTCTGGCTTTTGAGCAACCTTGGCAGGGGGTATTTGCGTGATGAAGAATGCGCAAGATCCGCCAAAGGGTTGGAAACAGCGAAGAAATGCTGTGCGAAAAACTGGCGGCGTCGCATGATCATATGGCGTCCGTTGGCTGGGCATATTGGGTTATGTGCGCATCGGGGACGGCTGAGGGCTGGCGACGGGGGCGCGTGAAGCTTGGCGCCTTGGTCGGAATGAGAAAGCATGAGGCGATGGGACGGGGGTGAGGCGTGGATAGGGTTTTGCAGAAGTCATTGGGTTTTGCGCCGTGGATGGATGCGCGGACACGGCGCTTGCCGGGGGTGATCCCGGTTGCTGAGGCTGATTGGCTGGTCGTCGACGACGCCTTTGGCGCCCAGATGGCCTTGCGCGAGCGGCTGATTTCAGAGCGCGAAGCAGAGGTCTGCCGACTGTCGCCGAGCGGGCTGGCCGCAGCACGTGAGCTTTACGACATGATTTTTCGCGGACTGCCCGAGCGCGGCTATCAGATCGGGCCGGGCGCTTTGGTGCGTCGTCCTGATGGGGGGCAAGTGCTGGCCGATCCCGATCGCCCGTTGCAGACTCTTGGGCGGCTGGTTGCCGAGGATCTTTGCCTGATGCAATCGGCACCTGAGGGGGCACAGACCGAGGGCGAGCATGTCTTGGCGGGCGCGATCTTGTGTTTTCCGGCGGGGTGGACGCTGTCCCAGAAGTTCGGACGTCCGATGATGCGCATCCACAAACCCGTTGCAAAATATACCGAGGATGTGGGCAAGCGCGTGCAGCGATTGTTGGATGGCATCCGACCGGGCATCGGCATGTTGCGCGGCACCGCCCATCATTCGAATGCGCCGCTTCACAATCCACGGACCGAAGAGATCGGGCGGGTTCCTGAGGGGGATTTGCCCTTTATCCGCGTTGAGCGTCAGTGTTTGTTTCGCCTGCCCGAAAGCGGCGCAGTGGTCTTTTCGATCCATACCTCGATCATCCTGCCCGAGGATCTGTCAGCGGAACAGAAGGCAGGGTTGGAGGAATGGCCCATTCGCGAAGCCGCGTGAGATTTGCGCGACCGGGGCGCAGGTTGCTGTGCAGCCAAGAAGCGGGTGGGACGGCTTGACGTTGAAGAACCCCAAGATCCCGTCCAAGGCATCGGGCACAAGTTGAAAAGCCGCCCCGAAGGGCGGCTTTTGGTTTTCGTTACAGGTGCGGATCAGCAGCTGTAATACATCGCATATTCGATCGGGTGCGGGGTATGCTCATAGGCATAGACCTCTTCCCATTTCAGCTTGATATAGGACTGAAGTTGATCGCGGGTGAAAACATCGCCCGCAAGCAGGAAGTCCATATCTTTTTCCAGCTCTTCCAGCGCTTCGCGCAAGCTGCCGCAAACGGTCGGGATTTCGGCCAGTTCTTCTGGCGGCAGGTCATAGAGATCCTTATCCGATGCCGGGCCCGGATCGATCTTGTTCTTGATCCCGTCCAGGCCTGCCATCAGCAGCGCCGCGAAAGCCAGATAGGGGTTGGCTGCCGGGTCGGGGAAGCGGGCCTCGACGCGTTTTGCCTTGGGCGATTCGGTCCACGGAATGCGGACCGCGCCCGAGCGGTTGCGGGCCGAATAGGCGCGCAGAACCGGGGCCTCGAAGCCGGGGATCAGGCGCTTATAGCTGTTGGTCGAGGGGTTGGTGAGAGCGTTCAGCGCCTTGGCATGTTTCAAAATGCCACCAATGAACCACAGCGCCTCTTGGCTGAGATCGGCATATTTGTCGCCCGAGAACAGCGGCTTGCCGTCCTTCCAGATCGACATGTTCACATGCATCCCCGAGCCGTTATCGCCCTTCATGGGCTTGGGCATGAAGGTCACCGACTTGCCATAAGCCGCGGCGACGTTGTGGATGACGTATTTGTATTTCTGGATGTTGTCGGCCTGCTCGACCAGACCGCCAAAGATCATGCCAAGCTCGTGCTGAGCGGTGGCAACCTCGTGGTGGTGCTTGTCGACCTTGATGCCCATGCGTTTCATCGTCGACAGCATTTCGCTGCGGATGTCTTGCGCGGTATCGATCGGGTTGACCGGGAAATAGCCGCCTTTATGGGGCGCGCGGTGGGCCTGGTTGCCCGAATCGTAAATCGTGTCGGTGTTCCAGGCAGCATCATGGCTGTCGATCTCGAATGAGACCTTCTGCGGCGTGATCGAATAGCGCACGTCGTCAAACAGAAAGAACTCTGCCTCGGGGCCGAAATAGGTCGTGTCGCCGATGCCGGTCGCCTTCAGATAGGCCTCGGCCTTTTTCGCGATCGAGCGCGGGTCGCGCGAATAGGATTCGCCCGTGTCCGGCTCGGCGACATCGCAATGCACGCACAGGGTTTTTTCGGCGTAGAAGGGGTCAAGGTAAACCGAAGTCGGATCGGGCATCAGTTTCATGTCGGACTGGTCGATCGATTTCCAGCCAGCGATCGACGAGCCATCAAACATGAAGCCTTCTTCGAAGAAATCCTCATCGACGAGGTCCGAAACCAGCGTCACGTGCTGAAGCTTGCCTTTGGGGTCGGTGAAGCGGACATCGACATAGGCAATTTCTTCTGCCTCGATCATGTCCAGAACGTCTTTGACTTTCATGGGGTCCTTCCTCGGTAGTCCGCCGGGCCGGGCCACGGGCGGGAGTTCTGTATCGCGGGAATATTTCAGAGCGCGTCGTCGCCGGTTTCACCGGTTCTGATGCGAATGGCCTGCTCGACGGCCGAGACAAAAATCTTGCCATCGCCGATTTTTTCGGTGCGCGCCGCACTGACGATCGCATCGATTGCGGGTTCTACCAGATCGTCAGGCAGAACCATCTCGATCTTCACCTTCGGCAGAAAGTCGACGACATATTCAGCGCCGCGGTAAAGTTCCGTATGGCCCTTCTGACGGCCAAAGCCCTTGACCTCGGTCACGGACAGGCCCTGTACACCAACTTCCTGAAGCGCCTCTTTGACGTCATCCAGTTTGAACGGCTTGATGATCGCCTCGACTTTCTTCATCGTCTGATCCTTCCTCGCGACTTGCCTGAAACCTGATTGGACGCTTTGTCGGGGCGCGTCCATCTCTATGCGGCGTGGCATCAATCGGATCAGTGGAAACGACAGCGGATGCCCCTATTTTGAGCGAGATGATTAAATAATAGGCAGACTCTTCTTGCAAGCCGCTCTTTGTGCCGGCCCAAGCAAGGTAAATCAGGCCAGCTTTGATCTGACGGGGACATGACGATGTTTACAGCGACGGGCGTGGCAGGTGGTTAATCGAAGCGCGACACCCTTAGGGCGCCCATTCTGCGGGGATATGGGCAAGAAGCCGATCCCTGGGGGATGGCATTTTTCCTTTATCCCTTTGAAAATGCGCGATTTGTATGATTTCGTAATAAAATGAAAATCCCTCTCGCGCTGTGCAAAAACCTCTGCTAGAAGGGCGCCAATCTTGCTGAGGCTCGCTAAGAGCGTCGCAAGTTTGGATGCGGGTGTGGCGAAATTGGTAGACGCACCAGATTTAGGTTCTGGCGCCGCAAGGCGTGGGGGTTCAAGTCCCTCCACCCGCACCACAAAAATCCAGATTGCAGAGTAAACGACGCGTCAGCGACTGCGCTGCGCATTTAATTGCATCGACCTTAAGCTCATCCCTTGAAATTGAAAAAGTCGGTCCATTTGCGGTGGCTGATTTAAGGCGCAATTGGCGGGGCTTAATGGCGCTAATTATCCAGACATATTTAATGTATTGAGCCGTTCACAAATCTGCGGCTTCGTGAGCGGGGTTCTCGTGAGCAATGTCTGAGGCAGTTAAAAGAAGTTATGCTCAATTTGCCTATTAATAAGCGTGTATTGGTTAATTTTAATACAATCTTAAGTTGTTGACAAGTTAACGCCTTGATTTTAGACCGCCCGGGCGATCGTAAATCCGGATCGTCCAACTCATCCTCCGCCTGCCAGGACATTTTAAAGACACGCTTTGAAATGGATTTCGGCGGACAGTGAAAGTAATATGATGTCCTATATTTTCAAAATTGACGGCGCTACGGTTGGTCAAGGCCCCGAAGGCGCAAGCTTGGATCTGCCGGGCTATACGAGCTTTGGTGATTTTGCCGAAGCAAAGCGCAGCGTCGATGAATTTAACGTTCAAGACGACGATTCGGGTTCGAAGACCCTGACGACTGGCGACTTTGTTGCGCCGATCGTAGGCGGCGTTGCAATGCCCTCGACCTATTGGGGGCAGGGCACGATCAGCTTTGACGACGTCGGGGTTAACTACACGGGTGGTCAATACCCTGGGTTGGACATGCAATTCCAGATTGCCCCGGTTAGCGGCGGTTTGGTTTCGGACGCTGACGGTGGAGCCTACTTTATCGTCGACAATGACTACGACATCGCCAATCATCCGATTACCGGAACGATTGTCTATAAAGGCGAAACTGTCCAGGTTAACACGACCTATGGCGGCTTGGCTGACGCAATGAAAAACCTTTTCCCGGGTACCCCGAATTTGGGAATGTGGCTTTCGCGGAACGTGCCGACAGTGGTATCTGGCGCAGTTCCCAATTCTGCACTTGATCCCGACGCGGCCTTTGAAATTGATGAAAGCGAAATCGGCGATATCGTTTGCTTTGCGGCAGGCACCCTAATTGAAACGCTGAATGGCGAAGTCGCCATTGAGATGCTTTCAGTGGGTGACTCGGTCTTGACAAAAGATAATGGCGCCCAAGCCATTCGCTGGATCAGCTCGACGAAAGTTTCGGCAGCAGCTCTTGCCAAGAATCCCAAACTGCGCCCGATCCGGATTGCAGCGGGTGCATTGGGGAATAATACCCCGGCAAAAGATCTGCTTGTCTCGCCTTACCACCGTGTCTTGATCCGCTCGGCAATTGCTCAGCGCATGTTTGGCGCACCCGAAGTTTTGGTCGCAGCCAAGCAACTGCTGTTGATCGATGGCGTCGACGTTGCGCACGACCTTGCCGAGGTCACCTACTATCACATGCTGTTTGATCGTCACGAGGTTGTGATGTCGAACGGCGCTGAAACGGAATCGCTGTTCACTGGTCCCGAAGCGCTGAAGACCATCGGTGCAGCAGCTGCAGAAGAAGTGTTCTCGCTGTTCCCCGAGCTTCGCGATGCTTCCTACACGCCAGTCTCGGCGCGTAACCTGCTGAGCGGTCGTTCCGGACGTAAGCTGGTAACGCGCCACATCCAGCATCAGCGCGCATTGGTCATGTAAGGCTCACCAGCCCCTGACGGCTTTATGACGCCCGGCATCTGCTTGATGCCGGGCGTTTTTTGTCCGGTCGATCGCGATATCCTTACGTATCAATCGGGCCGCGAATGCCGCCAGATCAGATCTGAGTGACGCGAAACCGGTCAGATATTGATAGATTGCCCGGGATCGCGGTCTTTCGCAGCGCGTTCTTGCCTGCTATGTCTTCCGCATCGATACGAACCCTTGTGGTGACTTAGCTGGGCTTGGCCTGGCCTCCTAGGAGAACATGCTTGTTAAATATCCATATCGGTCCGCATAAGACTGCAACGACTTACATTCAAAGCGTACTCAAAAACTCGGTTTGGAAAGATGGGTATCAGTATTACGATATCTACCGGTCTCGGCGTGATATTCTTCCTGCATTGAATGTTTCGCAGGCGGGCGTTTTGCCAGAATTTCTTCAAGACGAATCTAAGGTTCACATTTTATCAGATGAGAACTTGATTGGCGGACCTCAGGGGCCAATCAATATGTATCCGGGCGCTGCTTCCTCTTTGAAATGGGCGCAAGGACACGGAGCAAATGTTTACTTTTCTTTGCGCCCATATGATGAAATTTTCGTTTCGTCCTGGGTCGAATCCTTAAGGTTCTATCCTTATTTCCCGTTCAAGGAAGGGCCGCCAAACCGCGGATACCACCATGTCCTGGCTGAGGTAGAAAAGCAAATCGATCCGTCGAAGATCGTCACCTGGATGTATTCTGATTTCAGAGATAACTCTCAGGACATCATGCAGTTGATCGCAGGTGGCGGAATTGCCGAGTTCGGCCAGCATGAGGCTGGGGATGAACGTTTTTCCCCGTCCAAAACAGTGGTCGAGTTGTATCGCGATATTTCTGGATATGTTAAACCGGAAAAGCAGCATGAAGTCTTTAATATCTTGCGCGAGCATCCCCAGATGGGAGAGCGCGGTAAGTTTATTCCCTATAGCCAGTCAGATGTTGAGCGCCTGAAAGAGAGATTTGAGCGCGATTGCGAAAAAATCGCAAGCCGGTACGGTATCTGGGTGCCACCCAAAAAGTGATAGCGGCAAGCGTTTCCTAAGATCTGAATATGTGAAGCCATTGTTTTATTCCGACATTGAGCGTGACGTTGGTTAATGAAACATCTTCAATTTGGCCTGAAAAATAATTAAAGGTGCAGAGAATGTATTATCTGCTAGGCGGAGCTGGTTATGATAACTTCGGCGACGAGCTTATGGTTCGCTGCTGGTTGGATCTATTGACCGAAAATGGCCGTAAAAAAGATAAAATAATCGTTGATGGTTTTAGCGGTGCTCGTCTCGATGTTGCATTCGCAGGAAATTACCGCGATGTGATCTATGGTAATTTGATTAACGGGCTATCTGAAACGGGTAAGGCGACCAAATTTTGGGACGCCTTTCATCGTGGCCTCACCTTCTATGCTAGGGGTGGGTTCAATAATTATCCCAAGCTCAAGCCTAGTGCCGACCTGCTGTTAAATGCCACTGTTCTTCACCTTCATGGTGGGGGGTATTTAAACAAGCACTTTCCACGAAAGGGCTTTCTACTGGGGCTGATTATCGCGACCTCTCGCCAAACCGGGGCTAAGTTGGTCGCGACGGGTCTTGGACTGACGCCTCTGGATATTCCGCCGTCTAATCTTCAGGCAGAGGTGAGCGAGGCCATTGCTCAATTCGCCCTGATCGAGACGCGAGATGAGAATAGCGCCGAACTGCTTCGCAAGATCTCGCCATTTGCCAATATCGTTTCTGGTTTGGACGATACATTCGTTGGCGATATGGCTTATGTCACAGATAAGAAGCACAGATTACATCTGTCCTGGAATTTTCCACGCACCAAAGACCCGGAGTTCGCTCGGGTGTTTGAATATGCCCAGAAAAACCAAGACAGATATGACGAGGTCGTTTTCTGGACTTGCGCCGGGAACGATCAGGGAACTTGGGATCTTGTTTCCGAAGAGATGCCCAATGCCAGAGAGCTGACTTTTGCGGATATGCTGCATCGTCCACTGCCGGTGAGCGAAGGCGATCATATGTTGACGGCGCGTTTTCACCCGCATCTGATCGGTGCGCGAGGCGGGGCAGTTGGCGGATATTTTAGCCCTGGCTCGTACTATGATGTCAAACACGGCTCGGTTTGTGAGCTCGGTTCGGGCTTTTTCAGGATCGGTACCGATCCGATCAAATATGAAAGCTTTGCGGAATGCGCAAACTCGCTTTTCAGAAGGGCGCCCGCTTTGCAAAGCATGAAGGCCGAGCTGTATGAGAATATCAAAGAGCTGATAGCGAAGAAATAATCGCAGCTGTCGACGCTTGGTAAATGCCTAAGGCCGTGATCGTGTCACGGCCTTATAGGATGCTTATTTCTTGGCGGTACGCTCTCCGATCGCCATCCAAGATGAGGTGGCGCGGGCAATGCGTGTGTCACCCCAGGTGCTGATGCCAACAATGAAGCCGGTGTTGGTCACCTCTTTGGCGTAAACCTTGCAGCGCAGGTTCTGCTCATGCGTGGCATCTATGCCGGACAGAGAGACCTGAACTGCTGGCGGCGCCAAGTAGGGGGAATCAAATTCGATTTCCAGTTCGACTTCGCGCTCCCCATTGCCGGACCACATATAGCCGTTGTTCTCGTAATGATTGAACACTTCAATTTGGCCAGCGCTGGGAACAATCCTCGTGGCGACAGGCGGGAACGGTTGTACAGATCGCACAGCCATCATCTTCTCCAAAAATACACGTTAAAATTGTATGATTATTTAAGCTCTTTCTTTTTGCGAGCATAGTCCCTTTTGTGGCTTTGCGATCCGATCATCTGCGCTGCGCGAAATAAAACGATGAACGGGGCGTCTGCGCGGGGCAGGGCATTCAGCGTGCGGGGATGATGCGTTGTCCTTTGAGCAAAAGAGGCCCGTCTGTGCTGCGAAAACTGGCGAATTCCCCGCGAATTGCCGCCTAAGCAGCTTGTCTTGGTTCTTGCCATGTCCAGCGAAATCCCATAGCTAACGCGCTGACAGCGTGGAGCCTTACGCATAATTAGGTTCTGGCGCCGCAAGGCGTGGGGGTTTTCGGTTCCTCCACCCCCACCAGCTTGGATGAAGGAAAACAGATGCAGGTCAAGGAAACCCAGAACGAAGGCCTCAAGCGCGGCTATACGTTCACCCTGCCGGCGGCAGAGCTTGCAGCGAAAGTTGATGAGAAGCTGAAAGAAGCTCAACCCGAAGTCGAGATGAAGGGCTTCCGTAAGGGTAAAGTCCCGATGGCGCTGCTGAAAAAGCAGTTCGGCCCGCGCGTTTTGGGCGATGCCATGCAGGATGCCGTTGACGGCGCGCTGCGTGACCATCTGGAAAAGTCGGGCGACCGCCCGGCCGTTCAGCCGAAAATCGAGATGGAAAACGGCGAGAACTGGAAAGAGGGCGATGACGTTGTTGTCAACGTCTCTTACGAAGCTCTGCCCGTGATCCCGGAAGCCGATCTGTCGGGCATCGAGATCGAGCGTCTTGTCGTGAAAGCTGAAGAAGCAGCTGTCACCGAAGCGCTGGAAAATCTGGCCGACAACGCCAAGAACTTTG
>NZ_DALZMB010000004.1:46105-76402 GCF_032007265.1 Paracoccus sp. (in: a-proteobacteria)
CACCAAGTCGCATGATGGCGACCAGGTTGTCATCGACTTCAAAGGCATGGTCGACGGCGAAGCTTTTGAAGGCGGCACCGCAGAAGATTACCCGCTGGTTCTGGGCTCGGGCTCGTTCATCCCGGGTTTTGAAGAGCAGCTGGTCGGCGTGAAAGCTGGCGATTCGGTCGAAGTCAAAGTGACCTTCCCGGCTGAATACGGCGCAGCACATCTGGCTGGCAAAGACGCGATCTTTGAAACCACCGTGAAATCGGTCAAAGCACCGAAAAAAGCGGAAATCGACGATGAGCTGGCCAAGAAATTCGGCGCAGAAGATCTCGACGCGCTGAAAAAGCAAATCGGTGAGCGTCTCGAAGCCGAATATCAGGGCGCTTCGCGTCAGGTTCTCAAGCGTGCGCTGCTGGACAAGCTGGACGGCCTGTACAACTTCGATCTGCCGGAAGCTCTGGTCGAAATCGAAGCTGGTCAGATCGCACATCAGCTGTACCACGAAGAGCACCCGGAAGATCACGGCCATAACCATGGCGAGATCGAACCGACCGACGAGCATAAGAAACTGGCAGAGCGCCGCGTCCGTCTGGGCCTCGTTCTTGCTGAAATCGGCCAGAAAGCCGAAGTGACCGTTTCGGATCAGGAAATGACCCAGGCCGTTCTGCGCCAGGCACGTCAGTTCCCGGGCCAGGAACGCGCGTTCTTCGAGTTCATCCAGTCGAACCCGCAAGCGCAGCAGCAGCTTCGCGCGCCGATTTTCGAAGACAAGGTCATTGACCACATCGTCGAAGGCGCGAAAGTCTCGGACAAAGAGATTTCGAAAGAAGAGCTGGAAAAAGCTGTCGAAGCACTGGACGAAATCTGATTTTCCCCAGAACTTTTCGGGAAAGGCCGTCCTTCGGGGCGGCCTTTTTCATTGGGTCGTATCATTGGATCGTGCTGGGGATCTGGACGGGATCAGGCGTTTAATTTCGGCGCTCGTAATCGATCTGGCGCGTGACCTCGGCATTCAGCTCGGCGCCAAGCATGATGATGATGGTGGCAATCCATAGCCACATCATCAACACGACCACCGCCCCCAACGAACCATAAGTCTGGTTGTAATGCGCCAGATGAGTGACGTACCAACTGAAGCCGACCGAGGCCAAAACCAAGGCAAAAGCGGCCAGAACTGCCCCCATCATGACGCGGTGATTGCTGTCGAAGCTGCGGTCCGGCGCCCATCGGTAAAGCGCTGCAATTGACAGCGTGAGGACGGCGAACATCGCCGGCCATCGTGCCAGCGCGAAAATCTGTTGAATATCCTGCGGCACCTTGAGCCAGTCCAACAGGGCGGGTACCACCGCAATTGCCGCCAACAGCGATAAGATCAAGACGATCGCGCCCGCGGTAAAGCACAGGCCAATCAGGTTCAGTTTCAGCGTGCCGCGGGTTTCGGTTTCGAACCATGCAAGGTTCAGTGATTCGATCAGCGCCTTCATGCCGCCGGTCGCCGAATAAATGGCCACGATCAGTGAGATGATACCCGTCGTGGTCAGCGCGGCAATCGGGGTGCTGGCAATATGCTGGATCTGGCCGCGAATGATATCGACGACCTCGGGCGGAAGAATGCGATTCAGCAGATCCAGATGTGCGGCGATGCTTTCGGGATCGCTGAACAACCCATAGACCGAAACCAGCGTCGTGATTGCCGGAAACAGCGCAAGCAACGCGAAGAATGTCACCCCGCCCGAGACTGACAACACCCGGTCGCGGCAAAATTCCTTGTAAACGCGGCCAAAAATTTGCGTCCAGGATCGTAAGCCAAGCCGTGGCTTTGCAGGACGGCTGACAGCAGTGGCGGCGGCGCCTGCATTGGGCCGTGACGACAGGGCCGAGGCTGGGATGTGAGCCAAGCCATGCGAGGTGGCCGGGCTCGGCGCTGAGGGGGCAAGGCCGCGCCTTTCGCGCCATCCTTCGGGAAGTTCGCCAAAAAGCGCCTGACGCAGCCCGACCTTGGGGCGTGTGGCCGTGGATGTGTCCCCCGCATCGCGGGTGGGCGTTGTCGGGGTCGCGGGCAAAGCGTCAGGTTTTGGGATGCCGGTCCCGGGTATCTCGGCTGTAGGCACATCAGGTCTTGGGGTGCCCGTTCGAAAGGCACCGCTCATCGGCGCGCCCCCTAAAGTCGGTGGTCGCGCCGATCCTTGAAATCCTGTCGAATCTCGTCGGCCTCGTCCTTGACTGCTTCCTTTGCCTGCTCGCTGCCTTTCGCCATCAGACCGCGCACGACTTTGGCGGCGGTCTCGAACTCTCCGACGATGCCAGCTGCCTGTGCTGCGACGGCGCGAAAGCCCGAGAATGCCGCACTGAGTGAGCCAATCGCTGAATCGGCCGAACCGCTTAGGCGGCGCGTGTTGCTTTCGACCTCGCTGATAAAGTTTTTGCGGGCCGGGCGCGCGCGACGACGGGCGCGTTTGACGGCCTCTTCGGCGGCTTCGGCGCGCTGGTGGGCGGCGGCAAGGGCATCTTCCAATTCGCGCTCACGGGTCCGGTTGCGCAGCTCTTGTCGCTCTTGGCCGTCCATCTCGGCAAAGCGTGGGGCAAGATGCGGCGCAGCTTGATGCGAGGGCTTGCGGCGCTTTGGTGGTTGTGGCGCGGGATGGGGGGCAGGTGGGTGGTCATCATTTTGCACCATCTCGATCACGCGGCGCGCCGCGAGGACCGAGGCGGCCGTCACCGCCGCCGTTGCCAGCGCCATGCCGCCCCAGACAAGAATCCGAGAGCTTTGCGACGGCTGGGGCCAGATGTGCTTGCCATCGGGCGAGACATCGCCATGGGGCGGAATGTGGCGGGCTTCATAGGGCGATCCATGTGGGCGGTGCCCCTCTGGCGGATGGCGCGGACCAAAGCGGGTTTCACTGGTCACGTCAGCATCAGTCAGCAGCGGCTCGATATCTCCACGATTCACCATTGGGTGCACCTCTTGCGATCTTGGCTTTGCGCATTCAACCCCCAGAATGGGCGAATGTTCCAGCCTTGGGCCAAATGAAACATGGCTTTGCGCAAAAAGAAACGCGCCGACAAAGCGGCGCGTTTCATTATTCCATCTGGATCGAAAACGATCAGGCGTCGCCCATACCGTCTTCGTCACGGCTTGCGCCGCCGATGTCGTCGAACAGTTCAGCGATTTCGAAATCGGCTTCGGCATCAGCTTCAGCAGCGAGTTCGCGGATCGACTTGCCCGAAGCCTGCAGTTCGGCCTCTTCGGGCGAACGTGCAACGTTCAGGTGGATGGTCGCATCGACTTCCGGGTGCAGGTGCACGCGGACGTCATGCAGGCCCAGATCCTTGATCGGTGCGGTCAGGACAACCTGACGACGCTCGATCGAGAAGCCTTCGGCATTCGCAGCATCAGCGGCGTCACGCGGGGTGACCGAACCGTACAGCGCACCGGCATCGGATGCCGAGCGGATGATGATGAACTGCTGACCGTCGAGTTTCTCGGCGACCTTTTGTGCTTCTGCACGGGTCTCGTCGTTCTGAACAGCGAGATCGGCTTTTTTGGCTTCGAAAGCTTTGATGTTAGCTTCCGAGGCGCGCAGCGCTTTGCCTTGGGGCAGAAGGTAGTTGCGGGCATAGCCCTCTTTGACCTTCACGACTTCGCCCAGCTGGCCAAGTTTCGCAACGCGCTCGAGCAGGATGACTTGCATGGATGTCTCTCCTTACTTCACAGCGTAGGGGAGCAGAGCGAGGAAGCGGGCGCGCTTGATCGCACGAGCCAGTTCACGCTGCTTCTTTGCCGAAACGGCGGTGATGCGCGACGGAACGATTTTGCCGCGCTCGGAGATGTAGCGCTGAAGAAGGCGCGTATCTTTGTAATCGATGGCCGGAGCATTCTCGCCCGAGAACGGGCAGACTTTGCGGCGGCGGAAGAACGGTTTGTTCGCCATATCTTAGGTTCCTTTCCCGTCTCAGTTCCGGTCGTCGCGTTCGCGGCGCTCGCCACGATCACCACGGTCTTCGCGACGCTCGCCACGATCACCACCACGGCGCTCACCGCGCTCACCACGATCGCCGCGGTCACGCTCGTCGCGCTTTTGCATCTGGACGGACGGGCCTTCCTGATGTGCGTCGACTTTGATGGTCAGAACGCGCATGACGTCGTCATGCAAACGGGCCAGACGCTCCATTTCCTGCACGGCGGCCGAAGGCGCATCCGAACGCAGGAAGGCGTAGTGGCCTTTGCGGTTCTTGTTGATCTTATAGGCCAGAGCGCGGACGCCCCAGTATTCCGATTCGACCACCTTGCCACCGTTGTCGGCAAGCACGGTCGAGAAATGTTCGATCAGCCCTTCGGCCTGTGTGTTGGACAGGTCCTGGCGGGCGATCAGCACATGCTCATATAGCGGCATGTCATACCCTTTTCGTTTCAGGTGGGCTTCACCAGCGGGATAACCTTCCGCGCCCCGCTACGAGAGGCTTCACCGGTTTCGCAATTGCGGAAGGATGGGGCTTTATAGCGGCAAAGGTCGCGAAGACAAGGTTTATCTGCCGATCACGGCAAGTTTAGGCCGGTTTGATTGGCTGTGGTTAATAATCGACATAGATCACCGCGATGATGTTCGTCACAACATTCAAAAAAAGAGAACCACGATGAAATCCACCCTGATTGCCCTGACCACTGCAGCTGGCCTGCTGGCTATGCCTGCTTTCGCCGAAGATGTGGCCCCTGCTGCAGGGACCTATAACTTCGACCCCGATCACAGCGCTGCTGTGTTTCACTATAAGCACATGGGTTTCTCGACCAGCACCGGTATTGCACGTGGCATCACGGGTACGATCGTTCTTGATCCGGCCGAGCCCGCGAAATCCACCGTCGAAGCCAGCTTTCCGATCAGCAATATCCTGACCGTTTCGGCGCAGCTGGACGAGCATATGCGTGGCAAAGACCTGTTCAACTCGCCCGATGGCAGCCAGATGGTCACGTTCAAATCCACCAAAGTCGAGGTGGATGACGAAGACGAAGCCAAAATCACGGGCGATCTGACGCTGAACGGCGTCACCAAAGAGGTCGTTCTTGACGTTGACCTGACCAAAGCCGGCACCAACCCGATGTCTGGCAAGCCCGCCGTGGGCTTTGACGCTGAAACCAAGATCAAACGTTCGGATTTCAACCTTGGCATCTTTGCTCCTGCGGTTGATGACGAGGTGAAAATCGACATTTCGGTCGAGGCGGCGAAAGCCGACTGATCCCCAAGATCGCGGATTTGACGACCAAGGGGGCCTTCTGGCCCCCTTTTGCATGGCCACGATAGCGGCCACAGCGCGAAGCCGCTTGCCGCAAGCGCGATGGAGCGGTAATTCGGTGCCATGCTCCCAGACGATAAACTCATCCAGATTGTGCAGCGCTTCGATTACCTTGAGGCGCAGTTGAACGCAGGCCCGGCGGCTGACCAGATCGCCACGATCAGTCGCGAATATTCCGAGCTGAGGCCCGTCGTCGAACAGATCGCCCAGTGGCGTGCCGCCCGTGACGGCATGGCCGAAGCCCAGGCCATGCTTTCGGACCCCGAAATGCGCGCCTTGGCCGAGGATGAGTTGCAACGCTTGCGCGCAGAGCTGCCCGAGCTGGAACAAGCGCTGCGTCTGGCCCTTTTGCCGCGCGACGCTGCAGATGCTCGCCCTGCCATGATCGAGATACGCCCCGGCACAGGTGGCGATGAGGCCGCGCTTTTCGCAGGCGATCTGCTGAATATGTATCGCCGCTACGCCGAATCGCAGGGCTGGACCTTTCAGATGATGGAGTTGAGCGAATCCGAGCTGGGCGGCGTGAAAGAGGCCATCGCTCGGGTCGAGGGCGAGGGCGTTTTTGCGCGCCTCAAATACGAATCGGGCGTTCACCGCGTCCAGCGCGTTCCCGAAACTGAATCGGGCGGGCGCATTCATACATCAGCGGCGACCGTGGCTGTGCTGCCCGAGGCCGCCGAGGTCGATATCGACATTCCCGCCAATGACATCCGCATCGATACGATGCGCGCCAGTGGCGCGGGCGGCCAGCACGTCAACACAACCGATTCGGCCGTGCGCATCACCCATTTGCCAAGCGGCATCGTTGTGACCTCATCGGAAAAATCCCAGCACCAGAACCGTGCCAATGCGATGGCGGTTTTGCGGGCGCGCCTTTACGATCTTGAACGTTCGCGCGTTGACGCCGAACGTGCCGCCGACCGCAAAAGCCAGGTGGGTTCGGGCGATCGCAGCGAGCGCATCCGCACCTACAACTTTCCCCAGGGTCGGATGACGGATCATCGCATCAACCTGACGCTTTATTCGTTGGATCGTATCATGCAGGGCGATTTGAACGAGGTGCTGGATGCGCTGATCGCCCATGATCAGGCCGCCCGCCTGGCCGAGGCCGAGTGATGGGCATGGCCTCGGTCTTGGCCCAAGGCGTGGCGCAACTGGTCGCGGCAGGTGTGCCCGGCGCTGATCGCGATGCCCAGATCTTGCTGTTGCATGTTCTGGGCCTGCCGCGCCACCGCCTGTCAGATGCATTGTCGCAAGACATTGATAAGGACGCCGCCACACGGTTTTTGGGTGCCATTGCTGCGCGTGCGGCCCGTCAGCCGGTCAGCCAGATCATCGGGCGTCGTGCCTTTTGGTCGCATGAATTTGAGGTGACACAAGCCACCCTTGATCCACGACCTGAAACCGAACTGCTGGTCGAGGTCGGGTTAGAGGCGCCGTTTTCCAGCGTGCTGGATCTGGGAACCGGGACAGGCGCCATTCTCATTTCGCTGCTGTCTGAGCGTGGCACCGCACGCGGCTTGGGCGTCGATCTGTCGGAAGATGCCCTGAAAGTGGCGGCACGCAATGCTGCCCGCATCGGGGTTAAAGCTGAATTCAGGCAATCGGATTGGTTTTCCGCCGTCAGCGGTCAGTTCGATCTGATCGTCTCAAATCCGCCTTATATCGCGCTGAGCGAAATGGCGGGCCTCTCTCCCGAGGTGCGCAATTGGGAGCCGCGCTTGGCACTGACGGATGAAGGTGACGGGCTTGGTGCCTATCGCATCATCGCCGCGCAGGCGGCGTCCTATCTGACACCCCTGGGGCGCTTGGCCGTGGAAATCGGGCATGAGCAAGGGGCGGCGGTTTCACAACTTATGCGCGATCATGGTTTTGGCCGGGTCGAGATCCGTCAGGACCTTTCGGCAAAAGATCGCGTCATTGTGGCGCAGATTGGCTGAAGTTCACCGGCGTTTTACGCAATTCGGGACATTAAGCGGAAGTTTATACTTGTCAGCCCTCACGTGACATGCTTATTCAGAGGGGTGACGGGGGCAGTTTGCCAACGCACGGGTCAGCCATATCAGCTTCGTTATTTAAGCTTTTGAGCATTGCCGGTCTCTGTATTCCGAGATGGGTAAACTCAAGCAGGCCCTAACCTCAGCCGGTGCAATGCCCGGGCAACCTGACAAAAACTGATGAGATCATCGAAATCCCGTTCGCGAAACAAGTCGAACCGCCAACGTACGTTGGGCAATGTCGTTAACCGCGTCTTTGATTCCTCGGGTCCCGAGGGCAAAGTCCGTGGGACCCCGCAGCAAATCATCGAAAAGTATCTAGCCCTGGCCCGCGACGCTCAATTGTCGAACGATCGGGTCGCCGAGCAGAGCTTTTTTCAACATGCAGAGCACTACACCCGTCTTTTGGGTGAGGCGCAGCGCGAACAAGCCGAGCGGCAGCAGCAGTTCAGTTCTCAGCGCGAGGATGAGGGTCGTGACGACCAGCAGGATCGCAACGGGAATGGTGGCTATGGCAACGGGAACTCCAACCGTGACCATCACCGGGATGCTGCGTCGGGCAATGGCCAGCATTCCCGCGACGACCAGCCGCGTGAGCCGCAATCGCGCGAGCATCAGCCGCGTGAGCAGCAGCCGCGTGAGCAGCAGCCGCGTGAGCAGCAGCCTCGCGAATCGCGCGAATATCAGCCGCGTGAGCCTCGTGAGCCGCGTCGTGAACGTCGCGCAGAAGTCGAGGTCGCAGAGGTTGCTACCGGCGATCAACAGTTGCCTCTAGGCGATCTGCCGGTCGCTGCACCTCGCGAGGATGTCGCTTTGCCACCCGCAATCGCGGCGGAAAGCGATTACAGCCCGGTCGAAACCCCGGAAGCTGCAACCGAGGAAGCTGGCGAAGCGCGTCCCGCTCCGCGTCGTCGCGCCCCGCGCAACGCCGCCGCTGCAGCGACTTCGGCTGCACCCGCTGCGGCTCGTGCAGCTGCTGCTCCGCGGACCACTGCGCCGCGCAGCCGGAAAAAGCCCGAAGCGGCAAATCCTGACGCATCTGCGCGTGAGGATGCAGATGAAGGCAGCGCGTCCTAAGACGCGCTGCGCCTATGGCCTAGCGCGGCGCTGCGGCGACCGCGCGGGCCAGCGCGCAAAACTGCTCTAGCCCGATTTCCTCGGCCCGAGCCGTCGGCGCGATCCCCACTTCCTCCAGCAGCTCCTCCATGCGCGGATGCAGTCCCCGCAACGACGCACGCAGCATTTTGCGGCGTTGGTTGAATCCGGCTGCCACCAGCTGATTAAGCAATTTGGCATCGGCAGGAAAACGCGGCTCGGGCAATGCCGTCAGATGAACAACAGCGGAATGGATCTTGGGCGCGGGAACGAAAGCCTCGGGCGGCAGGGTCATGACAATGCGGGCATCCGTGCGCCACTGCGCAAGCAGAGCCAGCCTGCCGTAAGCCTTGCTCCCGGGCTTGGCGACGATCCGCTCAGCCACCTCTTTTTGGAACATCAACGTCAAGGACTGCCAAAAAGGCGGCCATTCCTTGGGTGTAAGCCAGCGCACCAGCAGTTCCGTACCAACATTATAAGGCAGGTTCGCGACAATCCGGATAGGTGGGCGGACATGGGCAAGGGGGTCTATCTCAAGCGCGTCGCCCAAAATCACATCCAGCTTACCCGGGTAGGCCTCGGAGATCTCTGCCAAGGCGGGCAGGGTCCGGGGATCTTTTTCAATCGCCAGAACGTGGCGTGCGCCCTCGGCCAGCAGACCGCGCGTCAGGCCGCCGGGCCCCGGCCCAACCTCGATGATATCGGAATTCGTAAGATCGCCCGCTGCACGGGCAATCTTGGCCGTCAAGTTCAGGTCCAGAAGGAAGTTCTGGCCCAATTGCTTTTTGGCGCGCAAATCGTGACGGGTGATGACGTCACGAAGGGGAGGGAGGCCGTCAATGGTGCTCATCGGAAAAAAAACCGGGGGCTTTGCGCCCCCGGACCCCTGCAGGATATTTGGACATGGAAGATAGCGTTTATGGTCATCTTTGCGCTGCCATGGACTGTGCCATTTTCAGTGCAGCGATCACGCTGGAAGGATCGGCGACGCCCTGGCCAGCGATATCAAAGGCTGTGCCGTGATCTGGCGAGGTGCGGATGAAGGGCAAACCAAGAGTGACGTTAACGCCACCGGCAAAATCAAGCGTCTTGATCGGGATCAGAGCTTGATCGTGATAGGCACAAATTGCCGCGTCGTATTTCGCGCGCGCGCTGGGGTGAAACATGGTATCGGCCGGGTGCGGTCCGCTGAGTTGAAAAGCATCGCAGCTCATGTCACGGATAAGTTGGCGCATCCAGTCACCCTCTTGACGCCCCATGACCCCATTCTCTCCGGCGTGCGGGTTCAGACCTGCGATGGCAATACGTGGGCGCGCAATCGCAAAGTCGCGGCGAAGTGCTGCCGCCGTTACTTTAATCACGCGGCTTAGCAGATCTGGCGTGAAGGCCGCCGGGACATCTTCAAGTGCGATATGGATCGTGGCGGGGACCACGCGGCAAGGCGGGGTCACGCTCGTCGATGCGAGCATCATCACCACATCCTCTGTGCCGGCTAGATGGGCAAGAAATTCGGTATGACCAGGAAAGGCAAAACCCGCGCCGCTTTTAAGAGCCTCTTTGTTGATCGGCAAAGTACAGATCGCGCTGGCTTGGCCTAATTGGACCAATTCGACGGCCCGCGCGATGACATCAATCACTGCCTGAGAATTGTCTGGGTTCGGATGGCCGTGGGTATTTGGTGCGGGAAATTCGTGGCGCAAAACTGCAAGCTTGCCTGCGGCCACAGCATCAGAGGGAAGATTCACTTCCTGCCAGTCCGTTCCAACCGGCAGGTGCGACGGGTCGCCCAGATATACGAAAGGCACGCCACATCCAGCTGCCTTGGCTGCAAGTTCCGGTCCGATCCCAGCGGGTTCACCGCAGGTCAGAAGGATGGGCAGATTAGGCGACATGGCTATCTCTCATGTATAAATATCCAAAATCGCAGCGGACCAACCCGCAAACGCCATCTAGATCAGGGGCGACGCACCACAGCGTCAGCACGCAGCTCGGCCAAATATGCATCCGCCGCGGCAGAGATCTTGCGGTTGAAAACAATATCGCGAACCTCGCCACGTGCGGGTGCGGCATCACTGGTTTCAGCACCTTCGGGCGCGTCAGGCGAGGATGGTGCAACCGGCACAGCAGGCTGGTCGTCCATCTCGGCCAAAAGCGCGGGGGCGCGTTTGCACAGCATGATCACGTCGCCGCCATATGCGGTCGCTTCGTTGTCATCAAGTCCGGCCAAAACCAAAGCGGCATCCGCTGGGATGGATCCGACTGGACCCTTCTGCGCAATCAGGCGATCTGCCGGAAGGCCATTCGCGGCTTGATAAACATCGCTGCAATCGCGGGCTTCTTGGGCAATGCGGCTTGCTTCTGTGGGGTTGCCAAGGCGCAGGCGCAGGTAGTCCAGCACCTGATCCTGCGCGCCTGCGCGGACGGTTCCACGGGTGTCGCGCAGGTAGAAAAGGACGATCGCACCGGGCACCGACAGCGGCTGACTGACTTGACCCGGCTGCATGGACAAAAGGATCGGGCGCAGCGACGGCGGTAGGTTTGACAGCGATGTCCAAGGCAGGCGCCCGCCTTGTTCTGCCGATCTTGTGGCGGAATACTGCCTTGCGGCGGCGGCAAAATCGCTTTCCGAGCTGATGCTGGCAGCCAGACGCGAGATATCATCATGGGCGCGCTGTTCCTGGCCTTCGGCGACAGGGATGATCATCTCGGAGACCAGCACATCCGTCACTTTTGGCGTCGTCACGATCTTCTTAAACTCTTGATCGATCTCCGCATCCGAGACGCGGATTTGCGGCACGATACGCTGGCGCACAACATCACGCCATGCCACGCCCGAGACGATGAAGTCGCGGAAAATGGCCGGATCTATGCCGCTTTGCGTTAAAAGCCGATTGAACTGCTCTAACGTCAGGTTGCCGCGTCCCGCAAATTCGCTTAGCGCGGCCTCGATGGCTGCATCCGTGGGTTTGATGCCCAGCTGCTTGGCGGCGATCATGCGCAGCCGATCCTCGACCACGGCCTTTTCAGCAGCGGCGCGCCCGGTTTCCGGGGCATGCACCAGCTCCATGAAGCGCGCACGCTGATCGATGTCGAATTGGGTGACGACCGATTCGTTGATGTAGAGCACGGGCCTAAAGGGGTTGGACTGGGCCAGAACTGGACCAGAGCCGGCCAGCAGAGCGGCCATTGCAACACCTAGAATTACTCGCCGCATCGCGTCCCTCGCAGCATGGTTTGGCCAGACATTAGCGCAGGCAAGCGCGACGCGCCACCGTTCCCGGCGTATCTTTCTGCTTGCCAAAGCCCCCTAGGCGGATTCCCAGATCAAAAGTCGTTTCGGGTTTGACATCGACCGACGAGGTAAAGCGTCGCTCGAGCCCAACCTCCATCGTGACGCATTCATTGCGATAGACCAGACCAACCGCCGCCTTTTGCGCCCGGTCAGCCGTGAAATCATAACGGGTCTCGGTCGTGCCCCACCAACCATCGGTGATTTGCCATCCCGCCTGGGTGGTCAGCTCCGAGACATCGCGGTCGCGCCCCTCAAGATCATCGGCATCCATCCACAGATGCCCCGCCGACAGCTGCAGCCCGGGCTTAAGCCAGCCAATGCGTAGCTCATTGCGACTGATTGAAAAAGAATCGTCGAACAGGGACCGGTTGGCGATCGCCAGTCCGTCATTGTCGCTGTAATGCGCCGCAATCAGCCAGTCGGAGTTCTTGCCGCCAAGCGGGCCTGTGCGGTCAAATGCCGGATCAATGCCCGAGCGCAGCACCCGTCCGCCCGTCAGCGCCAGCGTCCAGCCTGCCGGGTCGATACGGGTCCAGGTCATGCCCAGATTGGCGCGCAGCCCGCTTTCACGCTCGTCCCAGCCCGCGAAACGATCCAGTGAGAACAGGTTGCCCTCGTCGAATTCAAGGATCTGGCTATCCTCATTGGGGACATCGTCGCTCCAGTTGTGTTTGGGCGACCAGACCAGCTGCAAGACGGGTTCAAGAATATGGGTCACGGCGCCCGCGGCGCGGATCAGCGGCCAGCGCAACTCGGCTGCAAGCACCGGATCGATGCGCGCAAACCAATCATCAAAGCTGCTGTCTTGCGCGATGCGATAGATATCGGCATCGATCTCGGTTTGCAGTGCGCCCACCAGGCCAAAGGGCAAAACCTCGCTTCTGCGCCAGTCAAAGCTGACCGATCCGCGTGCCATATCCCGGCCACGAATATCAACATCCGAGGTTCTGCGATGGGCGTGCAATGTCCATTCGAGACCGGCCTCGCCGCCAATCATACCGCCAGGGCGCCAGCGACGCATCCAGATCGCATCAGCGACCTGAGCAGGCGGATCCAACTCGTCCGAGCGCAGCGATTCGTAATTGCCGACCCGGACATAAACCAAGCGGTCACGCAAAATCCGGTCCAGCGTCACGCCGCTCCAAAGGCGGTCGGCATCGGTGATGTCATAATCCAGCAGATAGGCCCGGTCCGTCGCGGTCTGGATCTGCATGCCAAGGCGATAACCCCGGGGCAGCTGGAAGCGGGCGGCACCGAACAGATAGCCTCGCGTCTGACCCGGCTCGATATCATCGCGCGTCACCGCGCCGTTCAGCTCAATGGCGCCATTCGATAGCGCGCGGCGATAGCGCAGCTCTAGGGTCGAGGTGCGGCTGGCTGAAAGGTAGGGCGTCACCGTCAAATCGGCGCTGTCGCCAAGCGTGATGAAATAGGGAAACTTCATCCCAAAGCCCAACCGCGAGGTCGTGCGAACCATGGGCCGCAAAAAGCCGGTCATGCGTTCGACCGTCGGATCTGGTGCGGTGAGTGACGGCAGGGCGCCAACGGGCATGCCAAAGGCGCGAAATTGCGGATGTTCAAAGTGCAACGTGCGCTTTTCAGCATCATGGGTGATCTGGCGCGCCCGGATTTCCCATAAAGGCACCGGGTTGGAGGCACAGATCTGACAGCTTGAGGCCACGACCTGATCCAATGTGGTGAACCGTCCGCTGTCGCTGCGGCGGATCTGTTTGGCGGCCATTTGCAGCTCTCGAGCCAGCACCAGCCGCGCCCCGCGCAAGATGCCGTCTTGCATATTTGGGTCCAGTTCGGCCGCATCGGCGATCAGGATGGTCTCACCCTCGGTGCCCACACGGGCGGGCTCGGTCAGGTGGATCGGCCCCGAGATCGTCATCGCGCCGGTGTCGCCGTCGTAATGGACTTGCGAGGCCACCAGCCTTGCCCCTTTGTACCAGACAACGACCCCGCCCGAGGCGGTCACACTGCGCTTATCGCTCAGCGACAGATTATCGGCCAGAATCGTTGCGGCGGCGCCCTCACCCGGCGCGGGGCGCGAGATTTTGACATCGCGCGCTATTGGTCGCGCGGTCGGGGGCAGGGCAGAGGCATCGGTGCCGTCCCCAACCCGCCGATCGGTCGAGGGGGTTTCGGTCGGGGCCAGGGCCGGGCCAATTCTTGAGCCGAATTCCACATGTGGCGGCGCGATATAGGGGATGGTGCTGTCTTGCGCCGTGCCAATGGCAGGCCATACCGCCAAAGGCAGCATCGCGGTCATCACCACGGCAGCTTTGCCGATTGCCGATCTTTGGGGCCGGGATTTGCCCTTTTTTGACGCCGACATCAGCCGTCCTCCAGTTGCAATAGCGCTCCAAGCGCCAGGAACAAGGCGGCCAACGGCGGGGCCCAGCCCGCCAGAATTGGCGGAATCGCCCCGCTGTCGCCCAGCACTTGCGCCAGATTTCCCAAGAAGAACAGACCCACGCCACAAGCAAAAGCGCCAAGAATAAGCAGGCCCATTTTCCTTCCGCGCATGTGGCGCATTGTGAACACTGCCGCGATCGCGACCATGGCCGCCATCATCAGCGGTCGCGCGAGTTCAACCTGAAACCAAACGCGGTGTCTTTGGGCGGAAAAGCCCGCACGTTCCAGACCCGCGATAAAGGTCGGCAGCTGCCAAAACGGCACGGCATCAGGTCTGCCAAAGCTGTCCCGGATACGGTCGGCCGTCAGATCGGTGGGGATTTCAAATCGATCCAGGCTGCGCGCCTGGGTTTCGGGGTTGTCGGCGGTCAGGGGCCAGCTTTTGGCATTGCTTAACTGCCAGGCCCCTTTGGTCAAGGTCGCCTGTGCCGCGTCGATGCGCCCAGTCGGGCCTTGTTCGGGGGTGAACAGCATGAAGGTGGCGTTATAAAGCGTGGTGGCATCGGGGCTTGCGCGTTGGGCGCGAATAACCACCTGCCCCAATTCGGACGTGCCGTCGGGCAGGGGGACAATCAGCCCCTGTCTTAGCCAGACGGCTGTGTCGCCCAGGCTGATCGCCTCGCCGCCATGGGATTGGATGGCAGAGACGCGCTGATCATATTGCTTGCCCGTCGCCGCCACCAACGGGTTCAAAAGCGCAACCGCCAACATGCCGATCACCCCCGCCGTCAGTGCAGGGGCCGCCAGCACCCGAATGCCCGATCGTCCCGAAGCGCGGATCGCCACAAGCTCTGAACTGCGCGAAAGGTTCAAAAACAGCGCAATCCCGGCCAGCGTCGTGACCAGAGGCAGGATCGAATAGAAGCTGCCGGTGATGTTCAGCGCGGCCAGCTCGGCCGATCCGGCCAGACCAAGGCCGTCATCGGCAAAGCGGCGGACCTGCTCGATCATCTCGATCAAAAAGAGGATCGCCAGGAAAATGACGGCAATCAGCAAGAACAACCGGGTAAAGCGGCGCGCGACATAGCTGGACAAGATCATGACGCGGCTCCTTTCGGGGCAGAGCGGTCAGTGCCGCCGCCGCCTTTCAACCTTCGGGGCCGCGAGGCCTGCCACAGCGCCAGCAGGCAGATTGCCGCGCCGATTGCGGCTGGCAAGAATGCCAGCGGCCAGCGCGAGGAATCGCGTGCGACCTGATCGGTCACCGCCGTATCCAGAAACTGCACAAGGATCAGCGCAACCGTCGACCAGATCAGCTGCTTCCAGACGCCAAAGCGGCTATAGCTGCCCAGCAGCAGCATGGAAAAGCCCAGCATTGCCGCAACTGGCACCAGTAAAGGCTTGGCCAGCCGCTCGAATCCTTCGCTTCGCGCCTTGTCGGCGGTGGCACCCGTCGCCGCAAGCATGTCCGGCGTGGGCCACAGCAGATCGGGTGTGAAATAGGCGCGAAGATCGCGTTTGCGCTCTTTGTTGGGGGCCAGGACCGCGCCCAGATCATAGGTCAAATCGGAAAAGCGCGTGATCGACAGGCGTTGCTGGCCGTGGTCACGCTCAAGCGTCTGAACCGAGCCGTTCATCATCACCAGCTTGGGTCCTGTGGCGGCGCGTACCAGCAGAGCCTGCGAGGCGGAATAGGTTTTCTGGCTGTCGGGATTGCGGGAATCCTCGAAAAACAGATCCTTCATCCGCCCGTCCGAGGCGATGTCGCGGATATAAAGGGTCAGTCCATCGGCGGGAAACTGAAACGAGCCGGGGCGCAGGAACTGTGCGGTAACATTTTCGGCAAGCTCGGACTGGCGATCGGCCATGCGCGCGCGCGCAGTGGGCACCAGCCCATGGACCAGCGCCGCCGACATCAGCGCGACGATCAAGCCAAACAGCAAAACCGGGCGCGCAAGCCGCATCGGCGACATGCCCGCAGCCTGCATCGCCACCAGTTCCGATTCCGAGGATAACCGGTTGGTGCCATAGGCTGAGGCGGCAAATGCCGCGATCGGCAGCACCACCGAGATCACTAACGGTAAAGTGAGCGCGGTGAATTCCAGCACCACAATCGCCGTCTGACCGTCCGAAATCAGCTGCTCGAACAGCGAGACGGCCCGGTTGATCCAATAGACTGAGACAAGCACAAGCGCGAAGAACCCGAACAATGTCAGGAGCTGCGACAAGATATATCGATCAATGCGCGCCATGTTTCCCTGCCAGTCGTTCAGGCCTGATTACCGCTTCATTTCCTTTTGGGAAAGGCCCGGCTCTGGTCAAGCCTGCGTGTCAGGACTAGGTTTCACGCGACAGGCAATTTTCCTCTGCTAGAGAAGTTCAATGACCAGCCCCGTAGAAATATCCTTTACCGCAACTGAAACCAGCGGTCTTGCCCAACGTCAGGGTCGCCTTGCGATTTTGATCGGTGAGACCAACCGACTGCCCGCCGGGCTGCCGCGCAACACCCGCGATGCCGTGCAGCGTGCGCTTGATTCGGCAGGTTGGAAGGCGGTCAAGGCAGGTGGTGCGCTTGAACTGGCCTATCCCGCCGGTCTGGCCGTCGAGGCGCTGCAACTGGTCAGCCTTCCCCGCAAAGCCAGCGTCGCCGAAGCCCGCAAGGCAGGGGCCGCGATTGGCGCGCAGCTGGGCAAGGTCGAAACCACCGTTCTTGCGGATAAGCATCCGCTGGCGGCCGAGCTTGCCTTGGGGCTGGCGCTGCGTGGCTATACCTTTGACGTTTATAAAACGCCCAAAGCTTCCGAAAACGAGGCAGAACTCGATACCGAGGCGCGCCCGCATGTCACCATCATGAGCGCCGAGCCCGAAGCCTTGGCCCGCCGCGCCGAGTTGGGCGCCGCGATTGCCGAAGGGGTGTGCTTCACCCGCGATTTGATCAATGAGCCCGCCAATGTGCTGACGACCTCGGATTTTGCCGATCGTCTGCTTGCGATGCAGGAAATCGGCCTTGAGGTCGAGGTTCTGGACGAAGACGAGCTGGCCAAGCTGGGGATGCGCGCGCTTTTGGCCGTGGGCATGGGGTCAGAGATGCCCTCGAAAGTCGTGGTCATGCGCTGGAACGGCGGCAAGGACGAGGCCCCGCTGGCGCTGGTCGGCAAGGGCGTTGTCTTTGATACCGGCGGTATCTCGATCAAGCCCGCAGGTGGCATGGAAGAGATGACCATGGATATGGGCGGCGCGGGTGTTGTCGCAGGCGTCATGCGCACTTTGGCGCTGCGTCGCGCAAAAGCCAATGTCGTCGGTCTGGTCGGTCTGGTCGAGAACATGCCGGATGGCCGGGCACAACGTCCGGGCGATATCGTGAAATCGATGAAGGGCGACACGATCGAGGTGATCAATACCGACGCCGAGGGGCGTTTGGTGCTGGCTGATGTGCTTTGGTACGCACAAGAGCGCTTCAATCCTTGCGCGATCGTTGACCTTGCGACGCTAACCGGCGCGGTCATCGTGGCGCTTGGCCACGATCATGCCGGGATTTTCTCGAATGATGATGCGCTGGCCGAAGCCGTGCTGGGGGCCGCGAAATCCGAGGGCGAGGGCGCCTGGCGTCTGCCTTTGGCCCCCGCCTATGACAAGCTGATTGATTGCCGTCTGGCCGATATGAAAAACTCGGGCGGTCGCGCAGCCGGTTCGATTACCGCGGCGCAGTTCCTTCAGCGGTTCATCCGCAAGGATCAGCCCTGGGTCCATATCGATATCGCGGGCGTGGCCCTGCCTCCGACTGCCACGACGCTTGCGCCCAAAGGTGCGACGGGTTGGGGCGTCATGACCCTGGACCGCATGATCCGCGACAATTACGAGACGAAATAATTCGATGGGCGCTGCGCTTTTCTATCACCTGACCCGCTCTGCCCCCGAGGCGCTTTTGCCGATTTTGCTTAGCAAAAGTCTGGCGGCCGGTTGGCGTGTGGAATTGCGCAGTGCCCATCGTGGCGCGCTGGAACGTCTGGATGAAAGCCTGTGGCAGGGGGACGGTTTCCTGCCACACGGGCTGGCAGGCGGGCCTTTTGATGCGCAACAACCCGTCCTTTTGACCCAAAACCGGCAAGAGGGCGTCAATCAGCCCTCTTGTCTAATGGTGGTTCACGGCGCCGAGGTCACGCCAGAGGATTGTCGTCCGCTTGAGCGCAGCTGCATCTTGTTCGACGGCAATGATCCCGAGGCCCTAGATCGCGCCCGCGCGCAATGGCGGCTGCTGACCCAGGCCGGGATCGAGGCACAATATTGGAGCGAAGCCAGCGGCCGCTGGGAGCGCAAGCAATAGCCTAGCGCTCGAGTACCAGCCTGTCGCTTTCGATGCTGACGCGGGCAAAGCGGGCAAGATAGCTCATGCCCAGCAAGGATTGGCCCAAGTCGCCATCGATCACCATGGCCATGACGTTTTCATCATGGATATCGCCGATCTCGAAGCTGCGGATGACCACGGGCGCGGTGGCGACAATGCCATTGGCGGTCCGCGCCTGCGAGATAAAGGCCAGATTGGCCGTATCGATGCCGATCTTTTGCGCCTCATCGCGACTAAGAGCGATGGTCGTGGCGCCAGTATCCACAACGAAATCAACGGTTTTCCCATTCAACTGGGCGCTAAGATAGTAATGCCCGTCAGGGCTGACCGGAATTTCGATCCGCCCGCCCTCGAACACCTGTTGGCGCGGGGAGACGGTCTGCGAGATCTCGCTCCACAGGCCCGCGACGGCGATTGTTCCCGCGAAAATCAGCCCCCAGGCCAGAGCCTGACGCATGGTCTGTCCCGGCTTCGAGCGAAACTCGACGACCAGAAAGCCACCCACGGCGACAAGCAGCAATACAAGATAGGCAAGGCGGGGCAAATCGTTGATCATCTATCCATCTGCTTGAAGCTTTTGGTCCCAAAGGACGCCGTGCCGCGGTGCGACTGATACCCACCCGAAAGCGCCAATACCCGCGACCAAGGGCAGATCACGCGTTTGGGGGTTTCGATCATCGCTCTGACAACCTATATGCTAGGGCATCTGTTCTATCGCAAGGGTCGCAATGGCCCTGCAACGGAGGAATAATATGCACGCACCTTCTCCTATGGCCCTGTTGCTGATCGCAATCGTGGTGCTGGTCCTCTTCGGTCGTGGTAAGGTCTCGTCGTTGATGGGCGAAGTCGGTAAAGGTATCACTGCCTTCAAAAAAGGCGTGAAAGAAGGCGGCGAAGAAGCCGACCGTGAAGCCGCGGCTGAGCTGAGCCCGCAAGCCGAGCTGGAAAAAGCCCGCGCCGAACTGGCTGCTGAGCGCGCAAAGCTGGAAGCTGATCGTGCCCGTCTGTCCGCTGATGCCGATCTGCGTGATGTGACGCCGACCGATTCGACCAAGCTCTGATCCTGTTCGGGCGCCACCATGTTTGATGTCGGTTGGAGTGAGCTATTGCTCATCGGCGTCGTCGCGTTGATCGTGATCGGCCCCGAGGATTTGCCTAAGCTGTTCCGTACCCTCGGACGTATCACCGCGCGTGCGCGGTCCATGGCGCGTGAGTTCACCAGCGCGATGGAAGATGCGGCGAAATCCTCGGGTCTGGAAGATGCGGCGAAAACGTTGAAAGACGTCAATTCGCTGACCTCGAAAAAGGCGCTTGGCCTGGACGCGCTGGACCGCGCGGCTGAACGTTTCGAGAAATGGGACCCGTTGAATCCCAAGACCGATAGCGCCTCGACGTCGATGAAGCCCGATCCGGCCGCCCCGGCGCCCGTGTCAGGCACGACGGCCCCAAGCTCTGGCGTTGTGACCGATGGTCAGGCTGATGCGGTCTTTGCACCGACGCCAGCAACGCCGCCGGTATCGGCTTCCGCATCGGCCAGCGCGACTTCGGCTGCGTCCAGCAGCCTGTCCACACCCTTGCCGCCGCCGCCCGCTGTCAGCCCGGTGCTTGGCTCGGGCCCCACGCCTGCCGCCAATGAGGCACCCGGCAAGCGGCGCCTGCATGCCGTTCGTCGCAGCGATCTTGACGGCGCAAACGACAAGAAAGGCGATTGAGTGGCGAGCAAATCTGCCAAGCCGGCATCCCAAGATATTGATGACAGCTCTGCGCCGCTAATCGAGCATCTGGCCGAGTTGCGCACCCGCCTGATCTGGGCGGTTCTTGCTTTCGTCATTGCGATGGTCCTGTGCTATTTCATCTGGAATCCGATTTTCGACTTCCTGACGCAGCCCATCTGTCACGCCCTTGAAAAGCGCAATCAGGCCTGCGGGCTGATCCTGCTTAAATTGCAGGAAGGCTTCTTTGTGGCCATGCGGATCGCCTTTTTTGGCGGCTTCGTTCTGGCCTTTCCGGTGGTTGGCTATCAGCTGTGGCGCTTTATTGCGCCCGGTCTTTATCGCAGTGAAAAAAACGCCCTGCTGCCGTTTCTGATCGCATCGCCGATCATGTTCCTGCTGGGCGCGTCCTTTGCCTATTACGTCATTCTGCCTTGGGCCTTTGACTTCTTCCTGGGGTTCCAGCAGGGGCCGACCGTGCTGCCCGATGCCACCGCTGCGGTTGGCGAGGCTGCCAAGGCCACTGCCGCGCCATCTGGTGGGGTGGGGGTCGCGGTCGACAACCCTTGGGCGGGTATCGTCTTTCAGGGTTCGGTCGAGGAATATCTGACGCTGACGACCAAGTTCATTTTGGCCTTCGGTCTGTCCTTCCAGTTGCCGGTCGCGCTGACGCTAATGGGCAAGGCGGGGCTGGTGTCCTCGGAAGGGCTGGCATCGGTGCGGCGCTACGCCGTGATCGCCATTCTGGTCCTTGCGGCCATGGTCACGCCGCCTGACGTTATCAGCCAGGTCGTGCTCTTTACCGTGATCTATGGACTTTACGAAATCTCGATTTTCCTCGTGCGCCGCATCGAGCGTAAGCGCGAAGCCGAGGAGCAAATGGATGGCTGACGGATCTGATATGACGGCATTCGACCTTTCGGCGCTGAATCGCATCGCCGAGGCGCTGGAGCGTATGGCGCCCCCGCCTGCGCCCGAACCAAGTTTTGCAGAGGCATCAGCCTATATCTGGCAACCGGACCCCGATCGTCTGGTGCCGGTTGAAACCGTCAGCCGGGTCGATCTGGTGCAACTGATCGGGATCGATCGCGCACGCGATACGCTGATGGAAAACACCCTGCAATTCGCGCGTGGCTTTGCGGCGAATAACGCGTTGCTTTGGGGTTCGCGCGGGATGGGTAAGTCTTCATTGGTGAAGGCCGCCCATGCCGAGGCCGTCAACCAAGGCCTGCCTTTGGTGCTGGTGGAAATCGCACGCGAGGACCTGGATTCGGTCGGCCGTCTCTTGGCCATTCTGGCTCGCGCCAAGGACCGCCGCTTTGTGCTGTTCTCGGACGATCTGTCGTTCTCGCATGACGATACCCAGTATAAATCGCTTAAGGCGGTCCTCGACGGCGGCCTGGCTGGCCGCCCCGAGAACGTGATCCTTTATGCAACCTCGAACCGGCGTCACCTGATGCCGCGCGACATGATCGAAAACGAGCGCTCGACCGCGATCAATCCGGGCGAGGCCGTCGAGGAAAAAGTCTCGCTTTCGGACCGCTTCGGGCTGTGGCTGGGCTTCCATCCCTGCTCGCAAGATGACTATCTGGCGATGATCGACGGCTATTGCGCCGCGCATGGCCTGGTTGTTGCAGCCGAGCAGCTGCGTGCCGAGGCAATTGAATGGCAGGCGACTCGGGGCTCGCGCTCGGGCCGTGTTGCTTGGCAGTTCTTCACCGACCTTGCAGGCCGCCACGGCATTACCTTGTAATCAAATCGGGCTGGGGCGGGCATTTCGCGCGATCTTCTGCCCCAATTCATGCAATTCTTAAAAAAGGCAGCCCGCAACGGCTGCCTTTTTTATGTTTTATCGGCCACCTGCATCGTGCCGGTTGATGCATGAATTCGACAGATTTTCCCGGAAATCGTGCGATTCGCGCAGGAATATCGATCATAACCCTTCATTTCATACGCTTTTCTGCTGATGCGACTTTCCGCAAACCCCTGTTGCCAAGCGCGTGATCGGCTGCGTAGTCTGGACGGGCGGTAACTATAACCAAAAACAGGGAGTCCGCATTGACGACGCCGACAAGTGACGACGCCTTCGTCGTCTTCGACCACGTACAAAAAAGCTACGACGGCCAATCTCTCGTCGTAAAAGACCTTAATCTCTCGATCGGTAAGGGCGAGTTTCTGACGATGCTTGGGCCTTCTGGCTCGGGCAAAACCACCTGTCTCATGATGCTGGCCGGTTTCGAGACCGCCACCCATGGCGAGATTCGCCTGGATGGGAAAAACATCAATGACGTGCCGCCGCATAAACGCGGGATCGGCATGGTGTTTCAGAATTATGCGCTGTTCCCGCATATGACTGTGGGCGAGAACCTTTCCTTTCCGCTGGAAGTCCGCGGAATGTCCAAATCCGAACGCGAAGAACGCATCATTCGCGCGCTGGATATGGTGCAAATGGGCAGCTTTCGCAATCGCAGGCCTGCGCAACTATCGGGCGGGCAGCAGCAGCGCGTAGCCTTGGCTCGCGCGCTGGTTTTTGATCCCAAACTGGTGCTGATGGATGAACCGCTTGGCGCGCTGGATAAACAGCTGCGCGAACATATGCAGTTTGAAATCAAAGCCCTGCATGATCGCCTTGGCATTACCTGCGTCTATGTCACCCATGATCAGGGCGAGGCGCTGACCATGTCGGACCGGATCGCTGTCTTTAACGACGGGCGCATCCAGCAGCTTGCGCCCCCGTCCATCCTTTATGAAAAGCCGGAAAACCGCTTTGTCGCGGGCTTCATTGGCGAAAATAACGCCCTTCCCGGCACGATCGAGCGGTTGGAGGGGGATAAGGCGCTTGTGCGGCTTGATAACGGCGAGCTGATCGATGCAACCGCCGTCAATCAGCATGAAAGCGGGCGCAAAACCCTGGTCTCGATCCGGCCCGAGCGCGTCGAATTCAAACCCGAGATGATGCCAGCGGGCGCGCATACTTTGGAAGCCGAAGTGCGCGATGTTGTCTATATGGGCGACATTTTGCGGGCACGTCTGATTGTGGCGGGCTCGGACGATTTCGTGATGAAATACCGCAATACTCTGGGCCAAACCCGTCTTAGCGCGGGTCAGCGTATCAAGATCGGCTGGCATCCGCAGGACGCGCGGGCGCTGGATCCGGCATAAAACCAACACAACACGGGAGAGTAAATTGAAGAAGACACTTGTTCTGACCTCTGCTCTGGTCGCGGTCGCCTGGGGCGCTCAGGCGCAAGACAAGCAGATGAATCTGCTGTCCTGGGGTGGAGCATATGGCAATAGCCATGTGCAGGCCTATGTGAAGCCTTTCGAGGCCGAAAAGGGCATCAAAGTCACCGTAAGCGACGCCGACAACCCTGCCACGCCGATCAAAGCCATGGTCGAGGCGGGCAACGTTTCGGTTGATGTGGCTTCGGTCGAATATGCCGATGCGGTGCGTCTGTGCGATGAAGGTTTGCTTGAGCAGATCGATCCTTCGATCCTGGTCCCTGCCGAGGATGGCACTTCGGCCGCTGATGATTTCATCGCCGGCGCTGTGACCGATTGCTTTGTGGGCACTGACGTTTACTCGATGGCGCTGGCCTATGACGATACCAAATTCGCCGATGCCAAGCCGTCAAACCCGGCCGATTTCTTCGATACGGCAAAGTTCCCGGGCAAGCGCACCATGCGCAAAGGTGCGAAATTCAACCTTGAATTTGCCCTTATGGCCGATGGCGTTCCCGCTGCGGATGTCTATGCCACGCTTGGCACGCCAGAAGGGGTCGACCGTGCCTTCAAAAAGCTGGATCAGATCAAAAAGGACGTGATCTGGTGGGAGGCAGGCGCCCAGCCGCCGCAGCTTTTGGCGGATGGCGAAGTGACCATGGCCTATGCCTTCAACGGTCGTATCTTCACTGCTGCGCAGGAAGAGAAAAAGCCCTTTAAGATCGTCTGGGATGGCCAGATCTACGAGATGGAAGGCTGGGTCGTTCCGAAGGGAGCCAAGAATATCGAGGCCGCCAAAGAGTTCATCGCCTTCTCTACTGCGCCTAAAAACCAGGCTCGGGCGGCGGAATTCATCAGCTATGGCCCGCCGCGTAAATCGGCAGCGGCAATGGTGGGCAACCTTGAGGGCACGGATGTAGCCATGGGGCCGAACCTGCCGACCACGGCAGCGAATATGACCAATGCGCTTGGTTCGAACCTGGACTTCTGGGTTGATCATGATGGCGAGCTGAACGAGCGCTTCAGCTCGTGGCTGGCACAGTAAAATTGCCAAGGTCGGCCCGCTTCGGGCCGGCCTTTTCTCTGCAAGGGCGCCAAAGACTGCGTCCATTCACAAGGCGGAACAACCGCCACAATATCGGCCCTTGGCCCGCCGCAACAGGATGGGAAATCGGGTCGAACAGGGTTGAAGGAACGACATGGCCCAAGCGCTTGATCCCCATGCCGCCATCGTAACCGAGGCCGTAGGCCTTGCCGAAGGGGGTAGTTTGACGACAGCGGATGGCCAGCCGCTGACCCGCGCCCTAGCGCGGAGCTCGCGACGTGCAAGGCGGCGTGCCTTGCTGTTGGTGCTGCCACTTTTGCTGTTTATTCTGGTTACTTTTGTCTTTCCGATCGGTCAGATGTTGCAGCGATCGGTCAAGAATGACGGCTTTTCAGCCAATATGCCGCAAATCAGCGCCTGGTTTGCCGAACATCCACGCGGCACCGCGCCTGACGAGGCTGCCTATGCCGCTTTGGCCGCAGATCTGAAATCCTCGGCAGATGCCCGCACCATCGGCACGGTCGGCACCCGCATCAACTATGACCTGCCAGGATCGCGTTCGCTGTTCACTTCGGCTGGCCGCAAGGCAAAGACGGGCTTCGAGCCGCCCTTTGAGCAGGCTATTTTGGCGCTGGACCCGAAATGGGGCGATACTGCGCTGTGGTCGGCCATGCGCGAGGCATCAAGCCCTTACACCGCGAATTTCTATCTTGCCGCGCTGGACCGGACCCACAACGAGCAAGGCGAGATCGTTAAGGTCGCGGCCGATCAACAGGTCTATGTGATGCTGTTCAAGCGCACGATGATCTTGTCGGCAGTGATCACCTTAACCACGTTTCTGCTTGGTTTTCCGATTGCCCATTTGCTTGCGACACTGCCGCTTCGAAAATCCAACCTGTTGATGATCCTTGTGCTTTTGCCGTTCTGGACGTCACTTTTGGTGCGAACCACCGCCTGGATGGTCCTTTTGCAGCAGCAAGGTGTTATCAATGACTTTCTGGTCTGGCTGGGTGTGATCGGCAATGAGCAGCGCTTGCAGATGATTTATAATCAGATGGGCACGATCATCGCGATGACCCATATTCTGCTGCCCTTTATGATCTTGCCGCTTTACTCGGTGATGCGCACGATCAATCCCAGCTATGCGCGGGCGGCACGTTCGCTTGGGGCGACCAGCTGGACGACCTTCCGCCGGATCTATTTTCCCCAAACCTTGCCGGGGCTTGGGGCGGGGGCTTTGCTCGTCTTTATCTTGGCGATTGGCTATTACATCACGCCCGCTTTGGTCGGCGGATCCTCTGGGCAGCTGATCTCGAACATGATCGCAATGCACATGATGCAAACGCTGAACTGGTCGATGGCTGCGGCGCTTGCCGCCCTGTTGCTGGCAGGAGTTCTGATCCTTTACTGGGTCTACGACCGCCTTGTTGGCATCGACAATCTGAAACTGGGGTAAGACATGGCGCTTCCGACTTATGCATCCCCGCTCGAACGCATTTGGCATTATGCCTATCTGGTGATCTGCGGGCTGATTTTTTTCTTTCTGATCGCGCCGATTGTCGTGGTCATCCCGCTGTCGTTCAACGTCGAACCCTATTTCACCTTTACCGAGAAAATGCTGTCGCTTGACCCCGAGGGGTATTCGCTGCGCTGGTATGATCGGCTTTTGACCTTCGGCATGGCCAACCCCGAGGCTCCGCGTGGATGGGCGTGGTGGGTTGATGCCTGGCACAATGCAAGATGGGTGAATGCGGCAAAAAGCTCGATCATTATCGGGGTTTGCGCAACGATCGTGGCGACGGTTCTGGGCACACTTGCGGCCCTGGGATTGTCGCGCCCCGAGATGCCTTATCGCCGTATCATCATGGCGGTCTTGATCTCGCCCATGATCGTGCCGATCATCATCACCGCAACGGGCATGTTCTTTTTCTATTCGAACCCATGCGAGCCACTTAGCTGGATCGGGCTCGAGCCAAGTTGCGGCAAGCTGGCGGGCACCTATCTGGGCGTCATCTTGGCACATGCGACCTTGGGCATCCCATTTGTCATCATTACCGTGACGGCGACGTTGATCGGTTTTGATCAGTCCCTGGCGCGTGCGGCGGCCAGCCTTGGTGCCAATCCGCGCACCACGTTCTTTCGCATCATCATGCCGCTGATCTTGCCGGGCGTGATCTCGGGGGCTCTTTTCGCCTTCGTCACATCGTTTGACGAGGTCGTGGCCGTGCTGTTCATCGCAGGCCCGGATCAACAAACCATTCCGCGCCAGATGTGGACGGGGATCCGCGAGCAGATCTCTCCGGCAATTCTGGCCGTGGCGACGTTGCTGGTCATTTTCTCAATCGCTTTGCTGGCGACGGTCGAATTGCTGCGCCGGCGTAGCGAAAGGCTAAGAGGTGTCAGCCCACGCTGATATCCAAAGATCCGACGAGGGACGGAGGAGGGGGCGCGCCACTGGCAGCGCCCCTTTTCCGTTTGCTATGGCAGTACCGAGAGCCAGAACCAGATCGTCACGATGGAAAGAGCCGTCGAGATAAGCACGGTCGATGCCGCAACCCGCTTTGCCGCGCCATATAGCGATGCAAAAAGATAAGCATTCACACCCGGTGCCATGCTGGCGGTGATGACTGCCGAGCGCATGGCCGGAACCTGCAGATCAAAAAGCCGCCCCAAAGAAAAGGTGACGACTGGATGCAGCACAAGCGAGCACAGACAGCACAGCGCGATTGCCTTGCCATCACCCTCGGGGCGATAGCGAAACAGCACGCCCCCCAGGCCAAACAGCGCAGCCGGCAGTGCCGCACGTGCCATCATATCGGCCGCCGCCCAAAACCCTGCGGGCAGCACCAGCCCGGCGTTCAAAAGGATATTGGTCACCACACCGCACAGAATGCCAATGACCAGCGGTGTGCGAAAAACCCCCGTCAGCGCCCGAGAGGCGATTTTGCTGACAGACAGGTTCTGGCCACGGGCGCGCGTGAACTCCAGCATCGTTATACCAAAGGTATAAAGAAGCGGTGAATGGATCGAGATGATCGCAAGGTTGCCCGAGATTGCCTCGCTGCCATAGGCGCGTTCCATGATCGGAATGCCAAGAAGCAAAGAGTTCGAAAACAGGCAGCAAAAGCCGATGGCCACGCTATCTTCGGGATTGCGCGCCAGAAAGCGCCGCGCCACGAACCAGCCCACAAAATAGGACAGAAAGGCGCCGGCGTAAAAGGCCAGCCACATCGCCCCGTTAAAATCCCCGATCAGATCCAGACGCGAGATATTCGCAAACAGCAGGACCGGAACCGCGAAGTTCTGAGCAAAGCGCATCAAACCATCGACTGCGCTTTCCGAGAACATGCCTCGCCACGCGACGAAATAACCAAAACCGATAATGATAAAGACAGGAAGAATGACGTCGACAAGGATCGTCATTTAAACGTCACCACCATTCCGTCATAGGCGGGTGAGATATGATCGGGCGTGTCTCGGCAGACTTCGGCGTAATCCATATCGATATGCATATTGGTCAGAACACCGCGTTTGGCACGCGATCTCTCGATCCATTCCAACGCCAGCGCAAGATGGGCATGGCTGGGATGCGGGGTATGGCGCAGCGCATCACAGATAAAAATCTCGCAATCATCGATGACTGGCCAGCACTCATCAGGGATGCTTAACACATCGGGCAGATAGACCAGCCCCCCATCGATCCCGGCGACGTGAAACCCCAGCGCCGGGATGCCGCCATGATCGACCTCGAAGGGGGTAAAGTGGATCTCTCCGCCTTTGCCATTCACGGTGAAGGGTCCGCCGATGCGGTGCAATTCACAAATGGGGGGATAGTGCGACCCCTCGGGGGTTTCAAAAATATAACCAAAGCGCGCAATCAGTGCATTGGCGGTGGTGCGATCCGCCCAGACCGGCATGATCCGCCCCATGTTATAAACGATCTGGCGCAGATCATCGATGCCGTGGATGTGGTCGGCATGAGGATGGGTGTAAAGCACGCCGTCCAGCTCGCCGATATTGGCCGACAGCAGCTGGGGCACCATATCCGGGCCAGTATCAATCAAAATGCGGGTCACGCCCTGATCTGACTCGCGTTCGATCAGCAGCGAGCAGCGGCGGCGGCGGTTCTTTGGGTTGGTCGGATCGCAGGCACCCCAGCGATTACCCAGCCGCGGCACCCCCCCGGATGATCCACAGCCCAGAACCGTCGCCCGGATCATGATGCGGCCTTTGAAAACAGCCGATCAAAATTGGCCGTGGTCAGAGCCGCAAATTCAGCCTCGCTTAGGCCAAGCGTCTGTGCGCCGATCCGTGCCGTGTGAACGACATAAGACGGCTCGTTGCGCTTGCCACGATAGGGCGGGGGTGCAAGGTAGGGGGCATCGGTTTCGACCAGAATGCGGTCGCGCGGCGCGGCGGCAAAGATCTCGCGGATCTCGTGGGATTTGGGGAAAGCTGCGATACCGGACATCGACAGATAAAAACCCAGATCCAGCGTTGCGCGCGCAAGTTCCGCGCTGCTGGTAAAGCAATGCATGACACAGGAGAAGGCGCCCGCACGGTGCTCGTGCGTCAGGATGCGCGCCATATCCTCATCGGCATCGCGCGAATGGATGATCAAAGGCAGGCCGGTCTGACGCGCTGCCTCGATATGGATCAGCAGGCTTTCAATCTGACGACCGGCGCTTTCGGGGGTATAGTGATAATCAAGCCCGGTTTCGCCAATACCCACAAATTTCGGATGACGCGCCAGCGCAACCAAGGTTTCGACCGACACCAAAGGCTCTTCGGTGACAGACATCGGATGGGTGCCGGCGGCGTAAAACAGTCCGTCATGGGCTTCGACCAGCTGTCGGACAGCGGGCTCATTCTTCATCCGGGTGCAGATCGTGACCATGCGCGTCACGCCCGCGGCCTTTGCCCGCAGGATCAGCTCATCCTGCTGGCCAGCGAAATCTGCAAAGTCGAGGTGGCAATGACTGTCGACAAGTTGGGGCAGAGGGGTGGTTTCGGTCATCTTGGCCTGATCCGATTAAAGTGCCGGGCGGTTTGCCAGCCCAAGCAGCATATCCATCACCAAAGCGGAAGGGTCAAGGTTAACGGCCCGTCCCGCACGTGCGCGCGCCGACAGCTCGGCCTGTGCCGTGGCCCAATGACGCGCAGCTAAATCATGAGGCGATAGGCGGGCCAGGACCTCGGCCTCGCCATTGGCTGCCTGCGGCAGGGGGGGGCCCATCAGACCCGCAATGGCTGCGCGCGACAAGAAGCGGTCAAGAAGGGTGACGATCAGATCAAAGGGATCGCCATCGGCCCCCGCGCGCGCCGCAGCCGTTTCCGCCAAGGCCGCAGCCTTGCGCCGATCCATCTGTGACGAGGATGCGAAAAGATCGACCAAGCGTTGGTACAGCTCGATGCCGTTTTGACCGGTCAGGCGCAAAGCCTCGCCAGCGGATCCGCCCGAGAGCGCTGCCAGCTTCTCTGGATCGCCGGGGGTGTCTAGCCGTGCCAGAACCTCGCCAATCTCGGACGGGCTTAGCGGAGAAAGCCGCAGCTCGCGGCAACGAGACCTGATGGTCGGCAAAAGACGCGCCGGCTGATGCGAGATCAAAAAGATGATCGCGTCTTTTGGCGGCTCTTCGAGGATTTTCAAAAGCGCATTCGCGGCCGAGGTGTTCATCTCATCCGCAGCATCAATGATCGCAACACGGCGCCCGCCTTCGGCTGCGCTCATGTGGAAAAACGACAGCAATTTGCGGATTTCCTCGACCGTGATTTCCCCGCGCAAACGCCCGGTTTTTTCGTCTACCGGGCGGCGGATCAGCTGAAGCCGGGGCTCTGACAGGGCTGAGATCCTGCGGGCAATCGGGCTATGCAGGCTGGCATCCAAATCAAGGTTCGGCTGATCGGACAATAACCAGCGGCTGAGCGCCCAAGCGAGCGTCGCCTTGCCG
>NZ_DALZMB010000005.1:0-74069 GCF_032007265.1 Paracoccus sp. (in: a-proteobacteria)
GGATCGCGTGACAATTTCTTTGCATTGGGTGGCCATTCGCTTTTGGCAATTCAGCTGCATCGGACGTTGCGAGATCAGCTGGGGCTGGCGAGACTGGGCGTAACGGATATTTTCCGCTTCCCGGTGCTAGAGGCCTTTCAGCGTCATGTCAGCGGACTTGCACCCGCACAATCGCCCGTCATCAAGGTCGAGACACCGGCTGCTGCCCCCAAGGTCGCACCTAGTGTCGCGCCTGCTGTCGCAGCTGAACCGGTCGTTGCTGCGGTCGTGCGACCGACGCCGCCCGTGTCGGAAGGACTTGGTGATGTCATGGCGCAGCGTCGCGCGATGCGCCAGCGCCTACGCCAAGGACAATAGGGCCATCTAAATGATAAAAAACGCCGCGATTTGCGGCGTTTTTTATTGATCGGGTGAGTGGCTGATCGTCAAGAAATGAAAAGCCGCGCCAGTTTATGTGCGGAAACCTCGATATCGTGGCGCTCGGTCACCCTTTGGCGGGCATCAAGTCCCATTTGCCTGAGCGCCTCGATCGGGGCTGCGGCCGCGTCCAGCATGGCCTGGGACAGCGCATCGATATCGCCGGATGGAATCAACCATCCCTCTTGGCCGGGGCGGACCAGTTCGGGGACACCGGCGATATAGGTGGCGATACAGGGGCGCGCCGAGGCCATGGCCTCCATGATCACGACGGGCAAGCCTTCGGCGAAACTGGGAACGACCAGCAGATGCGAATCCCCCAGCGCGCGCCGCACGCCATCCTCGGCCTGCCAGCCAAGCAGTTCGACCGCATGAGTGATGCCTTCTTTCTGAAGCATCTGCTCGATCTGAGGGCGCAACGGGCCGTCACCAACCAGCGAAAGGTGCAATTTCGGGTTTTGGCGATAGGCCTGAGCAAAGCCCTGTATCAACAGGCCAAAACCCTTTTGTTCGGCAAAGCGCCCGATTGCGACCATGCGCAGCGTGTCATTTGCCGGCATCGCCACCGGCTCGGGCCAGTTGCCCATCTCGATCCCGCAGTGAACGACTTTGACCTTTGGCCAAGCCTCAGCCTCGGTCCAGCGATAGAGTTGCGAGCGGCCAAAGCTGCTGATCGCAGCGCAGAAGTGCGAATCGTGGACCTTGCCCCCCAGATCCAGCGCCTGAGGACTGTCGAATTCCTCGGGGCCATGCACCGTAAAGCTATAGCGCGGGCCGCCCAGCAGATAGGAATAAGCGGCAACGCGGGCCGAATTGGTGCCGAAATGGGCGTGGATATGGCTTAGACCAAGCTCTTTGGCACGGATCGCGACGCTGGCCCCTTCGATCAAATAAATCAGCTGGCGGGGAAAAGATGATTCGCCCGCACGGGAGCGCCGCCAGGCCAGGCGCACTGACCGTAACATCGCGCCGGGGCGTTGCAGGGTCTGGCGCAAAAGCCGCCCAGCCAGTTTGACTGGGCCTGCCTCTAGAATTCGTTCGGTTTTTTCGTGCTCAGCCAGATCCGCAGGGTCATGCAGCGCCTCGAGTTCGCCGCGCATCGCAAAGCGATGGACGAAAAACCCGAAGCGTTCGACAGCGGCGATTTCGCGTCGTATGAAACTATGTGAGGGTCGCGGATAGGTGTTGACGAGATATCCAATTCGCGGCAACTTCATGTCTAATTCTACTTCTGCGTGCTTTATTTAATATCAGGCAAAGAGTTGCCTAACTTTTTACTATTCTGGGCGATTTTGAGCCTGAAGCAAATGCTGGATCGAAGATTGCTTTGCGTTGGGGCAGAAATCTGAGAAGTTTACTTTAAGGTTCATGTTTGGACACTGCGGGCATAGCCCCAATAGCAGTTGAATATGAATAATTACTTGATGGAGCGGGAAACTGTTTGGAATCCTTGGCATATCAGCGGCTTTTGCAGGCTTGCTATCATGGGCTGCAACCTCGGCGTTTGACTGGCCAGTTTTAGGTGGTTTGGCGCTTTATGCAGTTTCGGGCAGTGGGATTGCACTGCTTTTGGCATGGCGCCGCTTCCAGCAGCAAGAACGCGAGGAAGAACTTGACCGCTGGAATGAGGCAGGCGTGAAGCAGGCAGCTTCGGTGGGAGTAATGCAGCGCGCTCAGTAACCTGTGCCGCGCAGCACGACCCGAAATGTCTGGGCGATGATTTTCGAATCGCTCAGAAAGCCAAGATTCATGGCGTAAGTAGCGTCGAAAGTGGCGCGGGCTGCAAAGCTGCTGTCATTGCGGTCCGAGATTTGCCACAGGCCGGTGACGCCCGGACGCAGGTGGTAGTAGTCGGCGCCAGGATAGAGCTGCGCCTGATCCAGCAGCATGGGGCGCGGCCCGACGATGCTCATGTCACCCTTGAGGACGTTGAAAAGCTGCAGCAGCTCATCCAGCGATGATTTGCGCAAGAAACGCCCGAATTTGGTAATCCGCGGGTCTTTCTTCAGCTTTTGAGTCAAATCCCACTCTGCACGGGCGATGGGGTCGGTGCTCAGATATTCCTCAAGCTTGCTGTCGGCATTGTGAACCATCGTGCGCAACTTCCACAAACGAAAGCTGCGACCCGAACGGCCAACGCGCAATTGGGAATAAAAAGGCGATCCGCCATCCATCGCGATGAATGCCGAAAGAATCAAAATCAAGGGGATTGCGATCGGAAGAACGCAAATCACCATCAAAATATCAAGGGGACGTTTGAAAAAACGAGCGTAGAGGGAACCGATTCCAGTGGGAAGGACCCTGCTATCCTGGGTTGAAGAGATGATACCGCAATCAACGTGATTCGGTTCATCGGCAGCAATATTAACCTGATGCTTCATCGTTACGCTCACAACACAATGTACTCGCTCATTATATCGAAGCATTTGCATAAAACTAGAGCTAACTCGGGGGCTAACTAAAAGAATAGGTTTGTTTGTTATCAATGGTTTATGAGGTGAAAAACCACAGATTTGCGACCGGAACGGGTTAGCCTAGGGCCTTTGAATAAAAAGCTTGGCAGTCAAGGAATGGTTAACCCTGGGTAAAGAGATTTCAAAACAACCTAGAGAAGAATCGCCCGGAGAAACATTTGCATTTTCTCAACGTATGCGCGGCGGCCATTCGCCAAAGATCGGCAATGCCCCTAATGGCGCCACCAGGGGGAATGCCAATCATCACCCTTAGGGTGTTGCAGTTTCTTATTGCGGTTTATTGCCCGGCTGGACCTAAGGCGCTGCAATAGGAACGCCGCTTTAGCGTCCCCGCGCCCAATCATGGCGGTTTTTGCCAATCCGCACGGCGATGGCCACGCTGGCATAGGTCAGAAAACCCAATGGATCGCGTGCCGCAAGCTGAAGGATATTGCGGCCCTGAGGCGGGGCATGTCCTTGATTTGACATTAATTCTGGGTACTTCTGCGCGATCTCGGTGACGCCATTGTCTTGACGTCTGCGCACGCGAACCAATCGGGAAAACCCTTGGGCAATTGGCCATTGATAGCTGCGATCGACCAAATGGCGCTCGCTCTCGGAGAAGTGAAGCCGAACAAAAGTGTCGTCGGAAATGATGCCCGGAAATTGTCCCCAACGCTTTCGACCGGCCTCATTGACCGCAAAAAGCCCCGCGCCCGTTACGCCTTGGGTGACGAAAGGCAGGGTCTGCCAAAACCGGGCATAGGCGCGCGAAATCGCGCTGGTGCTGGGGGCCACCACCAGCTTTCCACCCGCATAGCGTGCATCGTCCGTGTCCAAGGTCTGGGCAATGCCTGCCAGCAAGCCCGCACCCATGCGAATATCCGCATCAAGATAGATCCTTGGCCCCGGTCCGGCGATCGCGTCGGCGTGGTTCAATGCGCCGGGCTTGCCGCCTTCGGGGATCTCGATCACCGTCAGCTTCCAGTTTTTCTGGGCAAAGCGTGGCGCCATGGCTTGGGCGCGCTTGGCGGTGTCATCCGAGCAGCCATTGGCTGCAACGATCACCTCGACCTGACCTTGAAAGTCCTGAGCAAGAACCGTTTGCAGGCAATCGGCAATATATCCGCCTTCATTATGGGCGGGGATGATGATCTGAATGCGGTGCAGGGTCATTGTAATGGGGTGTATTCCAAGCAGCGGACGCGTATGCGACGGTGACGAGCAGGCACAACGCCCGTTCAGGTGTTAGGTTTCATGCGGATGTGAGCTTTGCCAAGTTACGGCCAGGCCCAGCATGCGGGCCACGAATCATCCTCCTATTGCACCAATGCTTTTCCTTGCCGCGACAAATTGGCCACGCTTTTTTGTCAAAGATACAAGCGGTCACAGTCATTTTAACATGGGCGCAACACCTGCAGCTTTATCGCTTATCCTTTGCTAAGCTCCTATTAATTCTATTGGTGTTTTCGGTTATGGCTTTTTCTGGGGCGACGATATCATGCTGATGATTACAGTATCATCGGTGAAGATTTGATTTATCAAGGGATCAATCTATTGACAGCAAACGCAGAAACGGGAACGGGAGAAGCGCCGTCGCATTCCGCGTTTGGCCCTGTCAGTGATAAGTCGGTTGTTTCCGTGTGGCGAAAATTGTTTCCCTTTCTAGGGCCGGTTGAAAAGCCCTCACCCGAGGCTGAGCGTTGGCGTCTGATCGCCCTGCTGCGCACCCGCGTGGTACGCGAAATGCGAGAGCGTGGTTGGACCCGTCTGGGGATCCTGCCCCTGACCCCCGGCGCGGGGGGAACCACCGTCGCGCTTGAGTTGACCCATGTGATTTTACGCCAGCCCGGCGTCAAGGTCAGCTTGATTGATTTGAATTTTTCGCGGCCCGATATTGCGCAGCAATTGCAGATCCCCGGCTGCGGCTCGATTTCGCAGGTGCTTTTTTCCGGGGGCGAAATCGCAGATCTTGCGGTTTGCCTGCCTGATTTTCCGGATCTGCTTGTGCTGGCCCCTGCCGCGCCCGAAGCCTTGGCGGCCGAACTGCTGCAAAGCCCTCAGCTTGCGGCGGGCCTAGAGCAGATCCAAAAAAATCAATCAAGCGATTACGCTATCTTTGATCTGGCCCCGCTTTCGGAAAGCGATATTGGCCTTTCGGCTTTGCCCCTGGTCGATGCCGTGCTGGTGGTCGCTGACGGCAGCCTGGGTCGGGTGGGCGATATGAAACTGGCACAAAGATATCTGGCAGATGACATTCCTTTGCTGGGCGTCGTTTTGAACAAAGCCGAGAAATAGGGCATCGCCATGGGACCGATACAATCGATTGACGATGTCATCTCGATGCTGCGGCGGCGCTTGCCGCTGGTGCTGACATTGATGGCTTTGGGGATTTTGGTCGCGCTGTATTTGGTCGTGACCTCGCCTCGGGTCTATGAGGCCGCAGCGGTTATTCAGATCGAGGCGCCGGCTATTGTCGACCCGGCCAGCGAAACCGGCCTGCCGATTGCGCGCCGCGTGCAGCTGATCGAACAGCGTATCATGGTGCGATCGAACCTGATCGCGGTGATCGAACGGCACAATCTTTATTCCGATCTGCCGTTAAGCATGAACGAAAAGGTGGCGCTGCTGCGTCAGACCTCGCGGTTGGAAAGTGTCGCGGCACCGGGGCAGGGCACGGGCACGGCCTCGCTGGCTGCAATCATCATTACCGCTCAGGGCGGCACGGCGCAGCAGGCGGCGGATATTACCAACGACTTTGCCGACAGCGTGATTAACCGCGACGAGGAAAACCGCCGCTCACGCATTCAGGAAACCCACCAATTCCTGCTTGGCGAGGAAAGCCGCCTGCAGATCGAGCTGGAAGCGCATGACCGCAAGGTTGCGGAATTCAACTCGAAACATGAAGATTCGCTGCCCTCGGCGCAGGAATATCTGCAAAGCGAATTGACCCAGCTTGCGGCTGAGGATGCGACACTTGATCGTGACATCATGGCCCTCGAGCGCGAGCGGCTGGCGCTGCAGGCTGGCGACAGCCCGACCGCATCCGAGGGGCGCTCGGCGGCATCGTTGGTCCAGCAGCTGCGCGCCGCCGAGGTTGAACTGTCGCAGGCCAAACGCACGCTTGCCCCAGATCACCCGGAAATTGCCCGTCTGGAAGCAAATATCAAACGTCTGACACAGGGCGGATTAAGCGATACCTCGCGCGTGGTGATGGAGCAGGTCGAGCTGATCGATTCCCAGCTTCGCCAGCTGCGTGGACAGAAAGAAGCTGTGAACAGCCGCCAAAAGGCCATTGAAAAGGCCCGGGCAGAAACCGCAGAAGTTGTGCGCGAATTCGAGGCATTGTCGCGCGAGCAGCAACGCTACCGCGACCGCTATAACGAAATCTCGCGTCGCCTTGCCGAAGTCGAGACCTTGCAATCCTTGCAGGCCAGCAACCAGACCGAGCGTTTTGTCGTGCTAGAGCGCGCGGTGCCCCCGGAATATCCCGCGCTGTCAGGTCGCAAGAAAAGCGCGGTTCTGGGCGTGTTTTCTGCCATTTTCGCCTCGGTCGGGCTGGCCTTTCTGCTGGAATTAAAAAATCCGGTTTTGCGTAATTCCGGCCAGTTTCAGCGCGCAACAGGTATCTTGCCAGTCGTGGCTTTGCCCTATGTGCCCAATGATGAAGATCTTGATGCCGCGTGGCGGCGCAAGATCTATATCTGCCTGATCTTGTTCTGGAGCTTTGTCGCTGCCGTTTGGCTACTTGGGTTTTTGCCCGGTGTGCCGTCGCCGGGTGTCGTTGGTCCGATGGGATCTGGTTAAGAAATGCATCAGCAAGAGGCCAAACCGGATAGTGGGCAAGGCGAGATTGCCACGACGGTTGCACAGCAGGGGCGCGCAGGCGGGGGACTTGCCTCACGCGCGCTAAGCGGCTCGATCCTGTCGATGATCGGCTTTGGTGGCGGCCAGATTATGCGTCTGGCGTCGAACCTGATCCTGACGCGCATTCTTAGCCCCGATGACTTTGGGCTGATGACGCTGGTGACGGGCTTTCTGATCGGGCTGACGATGTTCAGCGACATGGGGCTTGGCCCCTCGATCCAGCAAAGCAAACGCGGTGATGATCCGGCGTTTCTGGACACTGCCTGGACGCTGAAAATCATCCGCGGTGGCATTTTGCTGGCGGTCTCGACGCTGATCGCCTGGCCGCTTGCCGTGTTCTATAACGCGCCGCAATTCGCACAGGTCTTTCCCGTTGCCGCGATTTCGTTACTGATCGCGGGGTTCAATCCGACGCGGATCGACACGGCCGCGCGCCATATGTTCCTGGGCCGCCTGACCGCCATCGAACTGTCCGCCCAAGCCATCAATATCGGCATTGTGGTGCTTTCGGCCTATTTGTTGCAATCGGTCTGGGCTTTGGTCATTGGCAATATCGCCGGGGCGGCGGTCATGCTGGTGCTGACCTGGCTGTTTTTGCCGGGTCATGTCGACCGCTTCCGCCTAGAGCCCAGCTCACGCGCCGAGTTGGTCCATTTCGGTAAATGGATCTTTCTTAGCACGATCTGTGGTTTTTTGCTGTTTCAGGGCGATCGACTGATCTTGGGCCGTGTTCTGACGCTCGAACAGCTGGGCATTTATAACATTGGCCAGTTTCTTGGGACTGTGCCGATGATGCTGGGTGGGGCAATCTGCGGCAGGCTGTTCATTCCAATGTACCGCCAGCATCCACCGGGTGAATCGGCGGCCAATGCCCATATTTTGTCGCGCGCGCGTGCTGGCGTCTCGGTCTTGCTGATTTTTGGCGTGGCGCTTTTGGTGACGATCGGACCGCATCTGGTGGGCCTGTTATATGATGCGCGCTATTATCAAGCGGGCAGCCTTTTGGTCGTGATCGCGCTCTTGCAGCTGCCGCAGATCATGACGATGAGCTATGATTACTCGGCGCTTGCCGCAGGGGATACGCGCGGCGTTTTTGTCATGCAGGCATGCCGGGCAACGGTTTACGTGCTGCTGGTGGCTTTGGGTGCCTGGTATGCGGGGCTAAAGGGCGTGTTCATCGGTCAGGCCCTGGCCTATTTGCTGAACTATCCCGTCGTGATGCGGCTGGCGCGGCGTCATAACGCCTGGGATCCACGCCATGACCTGATCTCGGTCATCTTGATGATCACTTTGGTCTTTATCGGCTTTTGGCTTTACGGAGCCGAGATTGCTGCGGCGCTGGCGTAACCCAAGCGCCGCAGCCATTGGCCCTTAGAACGGGCTTTCAGGGAAGTAGAATTTCTGCGCGTTTTCCGGCGTGATCAGCTGCGAGCCGATGATGAAGCGTCCGGTCACCGGCGCATCCGAGACAAAGTTCAGAGCCGTCATCTCGATTGCCGAAGAAATCAGCGCAGGCGGATAGGTGACATCAACCGGCAGCTGCGGGTCTTTGTCCATGACGCGCTTGACGATTTCCTTCATGCCAGCGCCGCCAATCACCCACATTTCCTTTTCGCGCTTGGCGGCCGAGATTGCCTCCAGTACGCCCAAAGCCATGTCGTCATCTGCGGCCCAAACAGCGTCGATCTGCGGGAATTTCGTCAGATAATCCTGCATGACCTTAAAGGCATCGTCGCGGTTCCAGTTGCCATGCTGCTTGTCCAGCACTTCGATCTGCGAGCCATCCAATGCTTTTTCAAAGGCGTCCACACGCTCGTTGTCCAGCGTGGTGGGGATGCCGCGCAAGATCACGATCTTTGCGCCGGGCTTGAGGTTCGCCTTGAAATATTCACCAGCAACGCGCCCGAAAGCCGAGTTGTCGCCCGCGACGTAAAGGTCCTCGATGCCCTCTTCGGACAGGCCGCGGTCAACCACGGTGACCCATTTCCCGGCCTCTTTCACCGATTTCACCGGTGCGGTCAGCGGCTCGGATTCGAAGGGCAGCACCACCAGGCCGTCGATGTTGCGGGTCGCCATCATATCTTCGATGTCATTGACCTGTTTGCTGGCATCGGGCGCCGTGGCCAGAACGAATTCGATGTTCGGATAGGTCGTGCCCAGGCGCTTGATGGTTTCCTGCGCATGCCAGTTCAGCCCACCCATGAAGCCATGCGTGGCCGAAGGGATCGAAACGCCGATCACCTTTTTCTCGGCATCTTGCGCCATGATCGCGCCGCCCGAGACACCCATCATCAGCGCCGCGACCAGCGGCAGTTTTAGCATATTTCTACGAAGCATGGTTTTTTCCTCCCCTATTCACCGCTCGTCGGCGGTGGGTTTTTCCCGCTGCAAGACAACAGCAAGCACGATAATGACGCCCTGAATCGCCCCATTCAGGTAGGGGCTGACCAGCGATGTCAAATTCAGAATATTGTCGATCAGGCTTAGGATCAGCACGCCAACAACGGTGCCCCAAACCCGGCCTCGACCGCCTTTTAGCGACGTGCCCCCGATGATGACGGCAGCGATGGCCTCTAGCTCCCAGCCGATCCCGGTCGAACCCGAGGCCGAGCCAAGGCGCGGCACATAGATGATGACGGCCAGCCCGACCAAGCCCCCCAGCAAGACATAGCTAAGCAGCTTCACGCGGTTCACATCAACCGCAGAATAGCGCGCGACCCGGTCATTCGAGCCGATCGCCTCGATATAGCGGCCAAAGCGTGTGTGGCGCATGACCAATTCGCCCAGAACAGCCACCACCGCGAAGGTGATGATCGGCCAGGTGATCCAGCCAATGCCTGAATAATAGACCGGACGATAAAGGGTGCGCATATCCGAGGCGAGGCTCAGTGTGCCGCCATCGCCCAGCCAGGTCACCAGGCTGCGGAAAATCCCCATCGTGCCCAAGGTGACGATGAAGGGTTCGATCCGGGCCTTTGTGACAAGCGAGCCGTTGATCATACCTGCCAGCAGGCCGCCGACCAGCGCGACGCCCATGCCGAGCAAGATCGTGCCCCAGTTCACGCCGGTCAGCGGCGCAAGGGCGTTCATGGCGATGATTGCGACCCCTGCCAGAAAGGCAGCCATCGAGCCGACCGAAAGATCAAGGCCCCCCGATGTGATCACAAAGGTCATGCCCACCGCGATCAGCCCGATAAAGGCCGAGCGCGCAAGCACGTTGGTGATATTTGCCGGCGCCAGAAACGATGGGTTCAGGAACCATCCCAGCAAAACCAGCAGAATCAATGCGACCAAGGGGCCGAGGACGTGAAAGTTGATACGCTTCATGGGGTAACTGCCTCGACTGGTGCTTCTGCGCCAACGCCCATGGCGAGACGCACGATATTGTCTTCGGTAATCTCGTTGCCAGAGACCTCGCCTGCGATGCGCCCTTGACGCATGACCAGGACGCGATCCGCCAGGCCCATGACCTCGGTCAGTTCCGAGGAAATGACGATGATGCTGCGACCTTCGGCCGCCAGCTTGCGGATAAAGGCATAGATCTGGCTTTTCGTGCCGACATCAATGCCACGGGTCGGCTCATCAATGATGATGATCTGGGGGTCGGTCAGCATGGTTTTTGCCAACAACAGCTTTTGCTGATTACCACCCGACAGATTGCCGGCCATAATCTCGCGCGAGGGGGCGCGAATATCGAATTCCTTGATCGCATTCTCTAGGGCGCGGGCTTCGGCCGTTTTGTCGATCCGAATGCGTCCAAATTTCTCTAATGCGGCCAAGGTCAGGTTAGAGGTCAGGCCCTTTTGCAGCAACAGCCCGGCCTCTTTGCGGTCCTCGGTCAGATAGGCCAGCCCTGCATCGGCGGCCTGACGGGGGTCGCGAATGGTGAGGTCCTGACCGTTGCATTTGACCTTGGCCGTGGCGGGGCGCAGCCCGACCAACCCTTCGGCGAGTTCGGTCCGGCCTGCACCAACCAGCCCGGCAATGCCCAGAACCTCGCCGCGACGCAGTTGGAAGTTCACATCATGGACCCGCCCGGGCACGGTCAGGGATGATACCTCAAGCACGGTATCCCCCAGCGCGGTGGCTTTGGGCGGAAAGAAATCCGTCAGCTCGCGCCCGACCATCGCGGTTGCCATGTTATCTTCGGTCATCTCGCCGCGTACGCCACGATGAACGACCGAGCCGTCGCGCAAAACCGTGATGCGGTCGGCCAGATGCACCACCTCGTCCAGACGATGCGAGCAGAACATGATGGCCACACCATCCGCGCGCAGCCGGTCAATCTGATCGTAAAGCGCGCCCACTTCGCGATGCGTCAGCACCGCCGAGGGTTCGTCCATGATCAGCACCCGCGCATCGCGTGACAGCGCCTTGGCGATTTCGACCATCTGCCGATCAGGCACGGACAGATCCCTGATCTGCGCATCCGGCGAGATCTTGGTCTGAAGCCTTTCAAGCAAAGCAGCGGTCTGCTCGCGCATGGCGTTATGATCCAGTCGCCAACCGCCAATTTCGCGGCCCAAAAAGACGTTTGCCGCGACGCTTAGATCCGGCGCCAGGTTGAATTCCTGATGGATGACGATGATGCCCGCGGCCTCGGCCTGGGGGCCAGAGCGATAGGGCGCCGCTTGTCCGTTGAGCAGCACCTGGCCCGTGGTCGGAGCCAGAAAACCGCCCAGGATTTTCATGATCGTCGATTTTCCTGCGCCGTTTTCACCGATCAGCGCGTGAACCTCGCCGGCATGAAGGGCCATATCAACGCCGTGCAAAACCTCGATCGGGCCAAAGCTGCGCGTGACCCGGTCCAGTGCTAAAACTGCTGTCATATACGCACCCATTGCCCGTTGGCGGCCGAGCTTTCCTGCGCGGCGGCGATAAAGCGCATCCCCGATAGCCCGGCTGCGATGCCGGGGACGCGGTCCAGATGAGTCAGATCGCCCTGAATGATATCGGCAATATCTGAATAAAGGTTCGCAAAGCCCTCTAGGTATCCCTCGGGGTGACCGGGGGGCGTGCGAGAAGAGCCTGATCGATCTTGTGCGCGCGTCAGAATGCGCGGAGGCTGACCTTTGGGCACATGGATCAACCGCTCGGGGGTTTCTTGCGCCCAATGCAGCGCCCCGTCAGAGCCGTAAACGTCCAATGTCAGGCCGTTTTCATGGCCGACGGCAACTTGACTGGCCCAAATCCCGCCCTTGGCGCCGCTGGCATAACGCAGCGACACGCGGGCATCGTCGTCTATCTGGCGATTGGGTACCATCGCGGAAATATCGGCCGAGATTTCCTCAGGGGTCTGACCCGTCACGAATTGCGCCAATTGCCAGGCATGGGTGCCGATGTCGCCAAGCGCACCCGCGCCCGCACGTTTGGGATCGACACGCCATTCGGCCTGTTTCGAGTGGATCTCATCTGCCAGCCAGCCTTGCAGATAATTGGCCTGAACCATGCGCAATTGGCCGATCGCACCCTCGGCGATCAGGGCGCGTGCCTCTCGGATCAGGGGCAGGGCTGAATAGTTATGGGTCAGGAAAAAGCGCGCGGATGAGCTGGCGGCAGCATCGGCCATGGCCTGAGCCTCGGCGCCTGTTGCCGCAAGTGGCTTGTCGCAGATGACATGGATCCCAGCTTGCAGAAAGGCAATCGCGGGGGCGGCATGCAAATGGTTGGGGGTGACGATGGAAACGGCACGAATCCCGTCGGCGCGGCCTGCTTCGGCGCGGGCCATTTCGGCATAATCCGAATAGCTGCGCGGAATATTCAGCGCCTCGGCCGAGGATTTCGCCCGCTCTGGATCAGAGGAAAGCGCCCCTGCGACCAGATCAAAGCGCCCGTCCAGCCGTGCTGCAATCCGGTGAACGCCGCCGATAAAGGCGCCCGCACCGCCGCCAACCATGCCCAATGGGATGCGCGCGTTCATAGTCCAAGCGCCTTGTTGACTGCGCTTTGATCGATGGCGCCTGCGGCGAAATCGTCAAAAGCATGCGGGGTGACGCGGATCAGGTGATCGCGCACAAAGGCCGCACCCTCGCGGGCTCCGTCCTCGGGGTGTTTAAGGGCGCATTCCCATTCAACGACAGCCCAGCCTTCATAGTCATATTGGGCGAGCTTCGAGAAAATGCTTTTGAAATCGACCTGCCCGTCGCCAGTGCTGCGGAAGCGGCCTGCACGGTTTACCCAGGATTGAAAGCCGCCATAGACGCCCTGTCGCCCGGTCGGGTTGAACTCTGCATCCTTGACGTGGAACATCTTGATCCGCTCGTGATAGATGTCGATGTGCTGCAGATAATCCAGCTGCTGCAGCAGGTAATGCGACGGATCATATAGCATATTCGCCCGCGGGTGATTGCCGACGCGGTCAAGGAACATCTCGAATGTGACGCCGTCATGCAGATCCTCGCCGGGGTGGATCTCAAAGCAGATGTCGATGCCATGCTCATCCGCAAGATCAAGCAAGGGCAGCCAGCGTGCGGCCAGCGTATCAAAGGCGGTCTCTACCAAGCCCGGCGCGCGTTGGGGCCAAGGGTAAAGATAGGGCCATGCCAGCGCACCCGAAAAGGTGGCCATCGCCTTCAGGCCAAGTGCCGCACTGGCGCGGATGGTCTTGGCGACCTGATCGACCGCCCATTCCTGACGCGCTTTGGGATTGCCATGCAGCGCAGCCGGGGCAAAAGCATCGAAAGGCGCATCATAGGCCGGATGAACGGCGACCAATTGGCCCTGCAGATGGCAGGCCAGCTCGGTCACTTCGATGCCATTGTCGCGCGCCTGTCCCAGATAAGCATCGCGCCAGGCCGCAGAGCTGACAGCCAAGTCCAGATCAAAGATCCGATTGTCGTTGGACGGCACCTGAACGCCACGATAGCCCAGGCTCGAAGCCCAGGTCGTAATCGCACCCCAGTCGTTGAATGGTGGCTGATCTGCTGCAAATTGCGCCAGAAACAGTCCCGGTCCGCGCATGGTTTTCATCGTGGCTCCTCCTCACTTGCAGAAGTCTTGCCCTGTTCTGCAATCGATTGCAATAATCTTGTGGAACCGCAGGCAGAAGCTTAGGGTCCGCCGCTATGAATGATCACGCTCATAACCAAAATCCGGTCAAAATTTCTGATGTCGCTCGTCTGGCGGGGGTCTCTGCCGCGACTGTCAGCCGGGTTCTGTCGCGCCCCAATATGGTGGCCGAGGCCACGCGAGAGGCGGTCTTGCAGGCGGTTCAGGAAAGCGGATACCGGATGAACCATGCCGCCCGGAACCTGCGCAAGCAGCGGACAGGCGCCGTCGTTGCCTTGGTTCCAAATCTTGGAAATCCGTTTTTTGCCAAGATTTTAGCGGGGTTAGGGCGCAGTCTGGAAGAGGCGGGCTATGACCTGCTGGTGGGCGATACATTGGCCCAAGGGGGGCGCAGGCGGTCCTTGCAGCGCTTTTTGGATCCATCACGCGCCGATGGAATCGTGCTTTGCGACGGGCTGGTTGCGCGGGACGAACTGTTGCCGGGACGTGGAGTTCCGCCGGTGGTAATGGCCTGTGAATGGCGTGATGACCTGGATCTGCCCTATGTGGCGCTGGATAATGCGACCGGCACCGAATTGGCCGCCCGGCATCTGGTCGCGTTGGGGCATCGCCGATTCGCATGTATTGGCGGGCCGCCCGAAAATATTCTGCATCGGACCCGTATTGAAGGGGTGGAGCGAGTTCTGGGGGCACAGGGGTTTCGCGTCTTTCCCGGAGATTTCTCGCTTGATGCGGGCAAACGTGCGGCAGGGGCATGGCTGGCGCTTGATCCGGCCGAACGACCCACCGGTGTGATTTCCTTTTCTGATGAAATGGCCTTTGCCTTTGTGGCGGAATTGCAAAGGCACGGGATCGAGGTTCCGCGCGATCTGTCAGTGGTCGGCTTTGACGATATTGAACTGGGCGCGCATCTGACGCCCGCCCTGACCACCGTTCGCCAGCCCAAGCGCGATATTGGGCGACTTGCAGCGGAAACCATGCTGGCGGTGATCGAAGGATCAAAGGTGGCTTCGCGTCTTTTGATCCCGCCCAAGCTGATGGTTCGGCAATCCACCGGGCCCGCGCCTGACTAGGGAAATTACCCATTCATCATATTAATGCGCGTAGCAGTGGGCGCGTTTTTTGAAAATCCCAAAGAAATTGGGTATTTTTTTGATGAAGAAAAGTTTTGACGGATAATTAATCATATAATACGCCTTGAGTCGGGGCCGGGAGGAACGTGGCCCACAGGGAGAGAACATCATGAAGCATTTTCTTGCGGCGACCACGGCGGTCGCCTGTCTCACCATGGCTGCTCCGGTTCTTGCCGCGGGGATGGAGGGCAAAGTTGTTGGCTTTTCCCAGATCGGCTCGGAATCGGGCTGGCGCGCGGCCGAAACCACTTTGACCCAGACGCAGGCCAAAGAGCGCGGCATCGATCTGAAATTTGCTGATGCGCAGCAAAAACAGGAAAACCAGATCAAGGCGGTGCGCGGCTTCATCGCTCAGGGCGTTGATGCGATCTTGATCGCGCCGGTCGTGGCGACGGGCTGGGACGATGTCTTGACCGAAGCCAAAGATGCCGAAATTCCGGTCGTTTTGCTGGATCGCCAGATCGAAGCCCCCGAGGATCTGTATCTGACGGCAGTGACCTCGGATCAGGTCCATGAGGGCAAGGTCGCAGGGGAATGGCTGGTCAAGGATGTGGGCGACAAAGCCTGCAAAGTTGTCGAATTGCAGGGCACCACGGGTTCTTCGCCGGCAATCAACCGCAAAAAAGGCTTTGAAGAGGCTTTGGCGGGGCACGACAACATCACCATCGCCCGCTCTCAGACCGGGGATTTCACCCGCACCAAGGGCAAGGAAGTGATGGAAAGCTTCATCAAAGCCGAAAACGGTGGCAAGGATATTTGTGCGGTCTATGCCCATAACGACGATATGGCGGTTGGGGCGATCCAGGCCATCAAGGAAGCGGGGCTGAAACCCGGAACCGATATCAAGATCGTCTCGATCGATGCCGTGCCAGATATTTTCCTGGCGATGGCTGATGGAGAGGCAAATGCCACGGTCGAACTGACGCCCGATATGGCCGGTCCCGCCTTTGACGCTTTGGCGGCCTATTTGAATGATGGGACTGCCCCCGCAAAGTGGATCCAGACGGAATCAAAACTTTACACCCAAGCCGATGATCCCAAGGCCGTTTACGAGGCCAAAAAAGGCCTTGGATATTGATGAGCTGACTGAAGGGCGGGGCTGAAAGGCCTCGCCCATTTTGCAAGAGGCGGGGCAGATGGTTCACACGGGCATGCTTCTTGAAGCGCGCGCAATCGATAAATCCTTTTTCGGTGTCAAGGTTCTGGACGGCGTTGATTTCAGCCTGCGTGCTGGCGAGATCCATGCGCTTTTAGGTGAAAACGGCGCTGGAAAATCCACATTGGTCAAGATTTTGACAGGCGCGTATCGTCGGGATCACGGTGAGATGGTCCTTGCCGGGCAATCGGTCGAGCCGCGTTCGGTTGCCGAGGCGCAGGCTTTGGGGATTGGCACGGTCTATCAAGAGGTCAATTTGCTGGACAATTTGACCGTGGCCGAGAACCTGTACCTAGGGCGGCAGCCGCGTCGCTTCGGGCTGATCGATGCCGGGCGGATGCGCAAGGATGCGGCACGGCTTTTGCAGGGATATGGGCTAGAAGTTGATCCGGGCGAGACGCTTGGACATTACTCGGTCGCCATACGCCAAATCATCGCCATTGCCCGCGCGGTCGATCTTTCGGGCAAGGTTTTGTTTCTGGATGAGCCAACGGCCAGCCTGGATGCCCGCGAAGTCGAGGCGATTTTCGCAGTCCTGCGCCGCCTGCGGGATCAGGGTTTGGGGATCGTGATCATCACGCATTTTCTTGACCAGGTTTATTCTTTGGCAGATCGCGTGACGGTTTTGCGCAATGGTCGCATGGTCGGCAGTCGTGACATCTCGGACCTGCCGCGACGGGATCTGGTCAGCTTGATGCTGGGCCATGATCTGGCCGAGGCGACCCATGCGCGGCCTCGTCCCAGCGTGGATGGGGCGACCGCGGCCTTTAGCTTTCGTGACTTTGGCAAACGCGGCATGATCGCGCCTTTCGATCTGGCGATTCACCCGGGTGAGGTGGTGGGGATTGCGGGCCTTTTGGGCTCGGGTCGAACCGAGACCGCCTGTCTGATGTTTGGCATCGAGCGCCCTGACAGTGGCGAGATGCGCATCGATGGCCAGGCGGTCCAGTTGAAATCCCCCGAGGATGCGATTGCACATGGCATTGGACTATGTCCCGAAGAGCGTAAAAGCGACGGGATCGTTGCCGATCTATCGGTGCGTGAAAACATCGTTTTAGCCTTGCAAGCGCGGCGGGGCTGGTCGCGGCCGATCCCTCGCGCCGAGGCCGAGGCGATTGCCCTGCGCTATATCAAGGCGTTGGACATCCGGCCCCCCGATCCCAATCGCCCGATCAAATTCCTGTCGGGCGGAAATCAGCAAAAGGCGATCTTGGCGCGTTGGCTGGCCACAGACCCGCGCCTGCTGATTTTGGACGAGCCTACGCGAGGGATCGATATCGGGGCGCATGCCGAGATCATTGCACTGATCCAGCGCCTTTGCGCGGATGGGATGGCCTTGGTGGTCATTTCCTCTGAGGTCGAAGAGCTGGTTGCCTATGCCTCGCGCGTCATCGTCCTGTCCGATCGTCGCCACATCCAAGAGCTGACCGGGGCCGAGGTCAATGCCGGGGCGATCATGAATGCCATGGCCTTGGCCGGAGATGCCGCATGAGTGCAATTGGCTTGAAACTGCGCCGTCTGGCACCACAGCTGGTGGCGCTGGGCGTGGTGCTGGCGCTGACCGCGATGGTCGCGCCGGGATTTTTCTCGCTTTCGGTGCAAAATGGCCGCCTTTACGGCAGCTTGATCGATGTCGGGGTACGTGTGGCGCCGGTGGCCTTGCTGGCGATTGGCATGACCTTGGTGATTGCGACCAAGGGCATTGATCTGTCGGTGGGGGCCGTGATCGCGATTTCAGGCGCGATTGCCGCCAGCCTTGTGGCGCAGGGGCAGCCCTTGATCGTGGTGGTGGTCGTGGCTTTGGCTGTGGGCTTGATCTGCGGTATCTGGAACGGGGTTCTGGTCGCTTTTCTGGACATTCAGCCGATCATTGCCACGCTGATCCTGATGGTGGCGGGGCGCGGGATCGCCCAGCTGATCACCAATGGCGTTATTTTGACATTCAATGACGCCTCATTCGCCTTTATCGGCTCGGGTGCGGTTTTGGGCATTCCGATGCCGATTGTGATCTGGGTCGCGATGGGGCTTGCGGTCGGGCTTTTGGTGCGACGCACAGCCCTTGGCCTGCTGATCGAGGCGGTGGGGATCAACAGGCGGGCCTCGATGCTGGTGGGGGTCAGGGCGCGGTTTTTGATCATGACGGCCTATGCGATCTCGGGGCTTTGTGCGGCCATCGCCGGGATGATCGTCACCGCCGATATCCGCGGAGCCGATGCCAATAATGCTGGCCTGTGGCTAGAGCTGGATGCGATTTTGGCCGTGGTGATCGGGGGGACATCGCTTTCGGGCGGCCGTTTCTCGATCACGGCATCGCTGATCGGGGCTTTGATCATTCAGGCCCTGAATACCGGCATTTTGATGTCGGGGCTGCCGCCTGAATTCAACCTGATCGTCAAAGCCGTGGTGATCGTGGTCATTTTGACGCTGCAATCGCCCGCCGTCCGGCTAGAGGCCTCTTTTCTGAAAAGCCTGCGCAGACATGGCAAATCCGAGGTGAAATCGTGATCCGCACCCGTAACCTGCCTTTCGTCGCGACGGTGGTGATCTTCATTCTGGCCTATGCGCTATGCGTGGCGCAGTTCCCCAATATGCTGTCCTGGCGCGTGGCGGGTAATCTTCTGACCGATAACGCTTTTCTTGGGATTGCCGCGGTTGGCATGACCTTTGTGATCATCTCGGGCGGCATTGATCTGTCGGTAGGGGCGGTGATCGCATTTACCTCGGTCTTTGTCGCGGTTCTGGTTCAGGCGGGGTTGCATCCGGCGCTGGCCTTTGGCTTGGCGCTGGTGGTGTCAACGGCCTTTGGCGCGGTCATGGGGCTGACGATTGATGTGCTGAAAATGCCTGCTTTTGTCGTGACGCTTGCGGGGATGTTTCTGGCCCGAGGGGCCGCCTTTCTGATCTCGACCCAGTCCGTACCGATCAGCCATCCGTTTTTGCGCAGCCTCAAAAGCATTGCCATTTCATTGCCGGAAAAAGGAAAACTCAGCTTTCTGGCGATCCTGATGCTGCTGGTTTTTGCGGCGGGCGTGATTATCGCTCATCGCACGCGCTTTGGTGCCAATGTCTATGCGATGGGCGGCTCGGCCCAGTCATCGGAGTTGATGGGCGTGCCTTTGCGGCGAACCACCGTCCAGCTTTACGCGCTGTCGGGCTTTCTGGCGGGGCTTTCGGGGCTGGCCTATACGCTTTATACCTCGGCCGGTTATTCGCTGGCGACGGTGGGTGTCGAGTTGGACGCCATCGCCGCTGTAGTGGTCGGGGGCACCTTGTTGACAGGCGGCGCCGGGCTGGTTTTAGGGACGTTATTCGGTGTGCTGATTCAAGGCTTGATCCAGACCTATATCGTTTTCGACGGCAGTTTGTCGTCTTGGTGGACCAAGATCGTCGTGGGCTTGCTGCTGTTTGCCTTTATCGTGTTGCAGCGCGTTATTCTGGTGGTCAGCGCCTATCGCGCCAAGCGCCGCACGGCGCAGGTCGCGGGATGACCATATTGAACCGTACCTTGTTCGACGCGGCCCCTGCCTCAAGCCATGCACGTGTCGTCGATGCTTTGGGCCGTGCGATCGTCGCAGGTGAAATGGCCGTGGATGAGGTTCTGCCGGGCGATCCCATGCTGAGTGCGCGCTTTGAGGTGTCGCGCACGGTCCTGCGCGAAGCGATGAAGACATTGGCCGCCAAGGGTCTTATTCGCGCCAAATCGCGCGTCGGCACCCAAGTTAATCCGCGCGAGATGTGGAATTTCGTTGATCGCGATGTGATCACCTGGCGCATGCAAACCGGCATGGATGCGGAATTCGTGCGCCAGCTCGCCGAGATGCGGCTGGCCCTTGAGCCGGCAACCGCAGCCCTGGCCGCGCGCCACGCCACGCCCGATGAAATCATTCGCCTTTACAATATCGCGGCGCGTATGGGTGATCCCTGTCACAGCCGCGAAAGCTTTGCCAAGGTTGATCTGGAGTTTCACCTTGCGATCGCGGTGATGTCGCGCAACCCCTTTATCCGCTCGGTCTCGACCCTGGTCGAAGCTGCGCTGGCCGTCAGTTTCCAGCTGTCTTCACCAGCGCTTAGCCCCGAGGGGATCGCGCAAAGCGCTGCCTTGCACCTGCGCATTGCCCGGGCAATTGCCGATCATGATGCGGAAACGGCGGCGGCCTCGATGCGAGTCGTCATTGATGAAGGGGTCGAGCGGGCCTTCGAGGCGCTAGAGCCCGAAAGGGCCGGAACCTCTGCCTAGATTATCCCCGGCAGTCTGGAAAATTTTACCAAATCCAAGGTATATTGCGACTATTTGGTGATTTCCCTCTATCCCCTTGCGTCGTTTTTCGGCATGGCTGACCTGTATTTTGGGGCCCTCGTGTAGATTTGTCCGAGGGTGGCAGGAGAAGGATCACCATGACCGACGACAATACTCCGCATAAGTCGCGCATCACCAAAGAAGAGGCGCTGGCCTATCACATGGAGCCGCGACCGGGGAAATTTGATGTCGTCGCATCGACACCGATGGCGACGCAGCGTGATTTGTCGTTGGCTTATTCGCCCGGTGTGGCTGTCCCGGTCGAGGCAATCGCCGCCAATCCCGAGCTGGCATATGACTATACGGTCAAAGGCAATATGGTTGCCGTTGTCTCAAACGGGACCTCGATTCTGGGTCTGGGCAATCTTGGTGCGCTGGCCTCGAAGCCGGTCATGGAGGGCAAGGCGGTTCTGTTTAAACGCTTCGCCGATGTGAATGCCATCGACATCGAGCTGGATACCGAAGACCCCGAGGAAATCATCAAGGCCGTCAAGCTGATGTCGCCGACCTTTGGCGGGATCAACCTTGAAGACATCAAGGCGCCCGAATGTTTCATCATCGAGCAACGCCTTAAGGAAATCTGCGACATTCCGGTTTTCCATGACGATCAGCACGGCACGGCCGTCATCTGCGCGGCAGGTTTGATCAACGCGCTAGAGCTGTCGGGCAAGAAGATCGAGGATGTGAAGATCGTCCTGAACGGGGCGGGTGCAGCCGGGATCGCCTGCCTAGAGCTGGTCAAGGCCATGGGCGCACAGCAAAATAACTGCATCATGTGCGACACCAAAGGCGTGATCTATCAAGGCCGCACCGAGGGCATGAACCAGTGGAAGTCGGCCCATGCCGCTGTCACCGAGGCCCGTACCCTCGAAGAGGCGATGCGTGGGGCAGATGTGTTCCTGGGGGTTTCTGCCAAGGGTGCGGTGACGCAGGATATGGTCAAATCCATGGCCGATAATCCTGTGATTTTCGCAATGGCGAACCCCGATCCGGAAATCACCCCCGAGGATGCCCATGCGGTCCGCCCCGATGCGATCGTGGCAACCGGGCGCTCGGACTATCCCAATCAGGTCAACAACGTCCTTGGTTTCCCTTATCTTTTCCGCGGTGCGCTGGATATTCATGCCCGCGCGATCAATGATGAGATGAAAATCGCCTGCGCCCGTGCTCTGGCCGAGCTTGCGCGCGAGGATGTGCCAGATGAGGTGGCCGTGGCCTATGGCCGCAAGCTGCAATTTGGCCGCGACTATATCATCCCGACGCCCTTCGATCCGCGTCTGATCCATGTCATTCCTCCTGCGGTTGCGCAGGCGGGCATGGAAACCGGCGTCGCCCGCCGCCCGATCATCGACATGGAGCGCTATGTCCAAACGCTGAAGGCCCGTATGGACCCGACGGCTGCGGTCTTGCAGGGCATTCATGCGCGCGCGCGTCAGGCGCAGGCGCGGATGATCTTTGCCGAGGGTGACGATCTGCGGGTTTTGCGCGCGGCCGTGGCTTGGCAGCGTGGCGGCATGGGGCAATCCATCGTCGTTGGTCGCGATGCCGATGTCCGGGAAAAGCTAGAGACGGTGGGTCTGGGCGATGCCGCGCGCGAATTGACCGTGGTGAATGCCTCGAATTCGCGCCATCTTGATCAGTATCACGACACGCTTTACGCCCGCCTGCAGCGCAAAGGCTTTGACCGGGAAGACACCAACAAGCTGGCCAATCGTGACCGTCATGTCTTTGCCTCGCTGATGCTTGCGCATGGGCATGGTGATGGTCTGGTGACGGGTGCGACGCGCAAAAACGCGCATGTTCTGGCACAGATCCGCAAGGTCTTTGACGTCAATCCCGAGGATGGCGCGGTCGGGATCACCGCTGTTTTGCACAATGGCCGTATCATCTTGATGGGCGATACGCTGGTGCATGAATGGCCCGAGGCCGAGGATCTGGCCGATATTGCGACCCGCGGCGCCCATGTGGCACGCGGTCTGGGGCTGGATCCGCGCGTGGCCTTTTTGTCCTTCTCGAACTTTGGCTATCCGATCAGCGAGCGTGCCGTGAAAATGGCCAAGGCGACCGAGGTTCTGGACACGCGCAAGGTTGATTTCGAATATGAAGGCGAAATGACGGTCGATGTCGCGCTGAACATGAATCAGGCCGCGAAATATCCGTTCTCGCGGCTGTCTGGCCCGGCTAACGTTCTGGTGGTGCCCGCGCGCCACTCGGCCTCGATCTCGGTCAAGCTGCTGCAAGAGATGGCAGGGGCAACCGTCGTTGGACCGATCCTGACGGGCGTGCCAGAGCCGATCCAGATTTGCTCGACCTCGTCGACGGTGAATGACATTTTGAACATGGCCGCGATTGCGGCGGGCCGTCTGGGACAGGTCCGCTAACGCCAGGCGCGTCGCCCATTCCGAAATGGACAAAAGGCAGCCCAAGGGCTGCCTTTTTCATGAACAAGACGCGAAATCGCGAAATGCCGGATTATTCGGCGGCAATCATCGTCGTGAACTTGCCGCACCAGTCGTTCTTCTGAACGATCGGCCAGAGGCCACGGCCATCAACCTCTGCCGGGGCGACGGGCGGGTTGACGCGGCACAGACCTGCATCCGAAAGCTGGATCGGCGAATTGGCGGCGTGGTCTTCGTAGAATGCGCAAGAATTGCAAATTGCGTGGCTCATCGGGATGTCCTGTCTGGCTGGTTTCGATCAACAGCTTGCTGGCATCCGCTGGCTGGCTGTGTTGCGGCAGATATGTGGGCCAAGGCTGCGAAGGTCAATGAAAAATATAATAAAAACAAATACTTAAGTAGTTTGCTTTGGCATTCAAGACCAAGGGAAATTATCGGATAGAGGAAAAATCTTTTGAATTCGGTGGCTTGCGGGAAAGCCGCGAATTGGGGTGAAAAGACGACAGAAATGCTTGTTAGCCCGACCAAAAAACTTTCTTGGCCAAGTCATAACCTGATGGAATCTATATGCTTTCTTGAACCGGATCTGTCCGCGAATCACTGCTGCGCGCGTCATGGGGCAACCGGTCCAATCGCGGCATGAAAAAAGCGCCCCCGAAAGGGCGCCTTATGCTCAGCAGGGGCGGGCTATGGCCTAAAGTTCCAGCTCGCCGCTTTCGATCTGGCGCTGGCGTTCGCGGAAACGCATGCGGTCAGCATCGCTATATTCCTGCGCGCAGCGATGACAGCAGACGCCTTCCTCGAACTCGGGGCGCAGCTTGTCCTCGGCCGAAAGCGGGCGGCGGCAGGCATGACACAGCTGATAATCCCCCTGAACCAGCCCGTGGCCAAGGCTGACGCGTTTGTCAAAGACAAAACACTCGCCCTGCCATTTGCTGTCATCCTGCGGCACATCCTCTAGGTATTTCAGAATGCCGCCCTTGAGGTGATAGACCTCGGGAATGCCCTGAGACAAAAGGAAGTTCGTTGATTTCTCGCAGCGGATGCCGCCGGTGCAGAACATGGCGATGCGCTTGTTGTGAAAGCGATGGGCGTTCTCTTGCCACCACGCGGGAAAGTCGCGAAAGCTTTTGGTGCCGGGATCGACGGCACCGTCAAACGTGCCGATTTCGACCTCGTAATCATTGCGCGTGTCGATTACGGCCACATCGGGTGCCGAAATCAGCGCATTCCAATCCTTGGCCTCGACGTAATGGCCGACCGAGGCGGTCGGGTCCACATCCGGCTGGCCCATGGTCACGATTTCCCGCTTGAGGCGCACCTTCATGCGGGCAAAGGGCATCTCGGCGGCCGGGCTTTCTTTCCATTCGAAAGCGGCGCAGCCGGGCAGGGTACGGATATGGGCCAGCACGGCGTCAATACCTGCACGCGGACCAGCGATGGTTCCGTTGATGCCTTCGCGCGCAAGCAAAAGCGTGCCCTTGATGCCGCCTGCCTCGCATAGGGCCAGCAAGGGCGCTTGCAAGGCGGCCGGATCAGGGAATCGGGTGAAGTGATATAATGCGGCGACGGTAAACATTGCTGCCGCTTGCCTTAACTTTGGCCAAGGATCAAGTAAACTTGGATGCACTCGCAGCAAATTGCTTGCAGCCCCGGACAAAAACCGCAAACCTAATGGCCTGAATTGGTTGGGGGGCCGGATGTCCAAAGCTTTGATCGTTATCGATATGCAGGTCGATTTCTGCCCGGGCGGTGCCCTTGCGGTTGCGGGCGGTGACCAGATCATTGCGCCGATCAACGCGATGATGGCGGATTATGATGCGGTGATCCTGACGCAGGATTGGCACCCCGCCGATCACACCAGCTTTGCCGATAATCACCCCAATGCCGCGCCCTTTTCGGTAATCGAGATGGATTACGGACCACAGGTGCTGTGGCCGCGCCATTGCGTGATCGGATCGACTGGCGCGGATTTTCACGCCGGGCTGGATCTTGGCACAGCCGATCTGGTGTTGCGCAAAGGCTTTCGCGCCGGGATCGACAGCTATTCGGCATTTTTTGAAAATGACCACCAGACGCAGACCGGCCTTGCCGGCTATCTGCGCGACCGCGACCTGACTGATCTGTCCTTTGTCGGGCTGGCCCATGATTTTTGCGTGGCATGGTCGGCGATCGACGCCGCAAAACTTGGGTTTCAGGCACGTGTTCTGGAATCCGCCTGCCGGGCGATTGACCTGAATGGCTCACTTGAACAGGCCCGCAGCGGTATGATTGCGGCAGGAGTAATACTGGCATGATGATTCCGACCGTCGATATCGCGACGCGCGTTTATAATCACAAATGGAAAATCGATCCGATTGTGCGCTCGCTAATCGATACCGACTTTTACAAGTTGCTGATGTGTCAGTCTGTTTTCCGCAATCGCCCGGAAACCAACGTCACCTTTAGCCTGATCAATCGCAGCAAAGGGATCCGCCTTGCTGATCTGATCGATGAGGGGGAGCTGCGCGAGCAGCTTGACCATGTGCGCGGCCTTAGCCTGACACGTGGCGAAAGCACCTGGCTGCGCGGCAATACATTTTACGGCAAGCGACAGATGTTTCGCCCCGATTTCATGGAGTTTCTGGAAAATCTGCGCCTGCCTGCCTATCAGCTGGAAAAGCGCGATGGCCAGTACGAGCTGCATTTCGAGGGGAAATGGCCCGAAGTGATGCTGTGGGAGATCCCAGCGCTTGCGATCATCATGGAGCTGCGCTCGCGGGCGGTTCTCAAGGACATGGGGCGATTTGAGCTGCAGGTGCTTTACGCCCGCGCCATGGCCCGTCTTTGGGAAAAGATCGAAGAGTTGCGCAAGCTTGGCCCCGATCTGCGCATTGCCGATTTCGGCACGCGCCGCCGCCACAGCTTTTTGTGGCAAGACTGGTGCGTTCAGGCGATGGTCGAGGGCTTGGGCGACGAGCGCTTTATCGGCACCTCGAACTGTCTGATCGCCATGCGCCGGGATATCGAGGCGATTGGCACCAATGCCCATGAATTGCCGATGGTCTATGCGGCCTTGGCCCAAAACGACGACGAGCTGCGGCAGGCGCCCTATAAGGTGATGGCCGATTGGCATGAAGAGCATGACGGCATGCTGCGCATCATCTTGCCCGATACCTATGGCACCAAGCATTTTCTGGAACATGCGCCAGATTGGCTGGCGCGCTGGACAGGTATCCGCATCGATTCGGGCGATCCTGCCGAGGGCGCCGAGACGGCAATCGCATGGTGGAAAAGCCGGGGCGAGGATCCGCGCGAAAAGCTGATCATCTTTTCCGACGGGCTTGATGTCGACAAGATCCGCCAGCTGTTCGAGCGCTTCCACGGCCGCGTCAAAGTCAGCTTTGGCTGGGGTACGCTTTTGACCAATGATTTCCGCGGGCTGGTGCCGGGCGATGGGCTTGCGCCTTTCTCATTGGTTTGCAAGGCGGTCGCAGCCGACGGGCATCCGACGGTGAAACTGTCGGACAACCCGGAAAAGGCGACCGGACCCGCCGAACAGATTGCGCGCTATAAGCAAGTCTTTGAAATCGGTGCCCAGAAAAGCATCAAGGTCGAGGTTTGATCTGACGCAATAGGAAAAGGCCGGGGCAGGTTGCACCCGGCCATTTTCTTGGCGCCGATCCCTTGCCTTAGGCTTTGTCGCGCCAGCGGTTGACCAGCGGATAACGCCGATCCAACCAAAAGGCCTTGCGCGTGATGCGCGGCCCAGGCGCGGCCTGATAGCGCTTCCACTCACTGCCAAAAAGCAGCGCTTGCACCTTGAGAACGACCTCGGCCGGGTGGCCTTTGGCGACCAGTTCCTTGACGGATAGATCATCCTCGACCAAGCCCTCCAGAATGGCGTCAAGGACCTCATAGGGGGGCAGGCTGTCCTGATCCTTCTGATCGGGACGCAGCTCGGCCGAGGGGGGCTTCGAGATGATGCGCGGGGTGATCACCTCGCCCGGTTTGCCCAGCATCCAGTCGCGGTGATTGGCATTGCGCCAGCGGCAGGTTTCAAAAACCCGCGTCTTATACAGGTCTTTGATCGGGTTATAGCCGCCCGCCATATCGCCATAAATCGTGCAGTAGCCGACTGCGACCTCGGATTTATTGCCGGTGGTCAGCAACAGCCCCCCGAACTTGTTCGAGATCGCCATAAGCATGACGCCGCGCAGACGGGATTGGATGTTTTCCTCGGTCGTGTCGGGCTGAGTGCCCACCATCAAATGGGCCAAGGCATCGCCGACCGCGTCACGCGCGCCATCAATGCGCACGCTGTCAATACGCACGCCCAGCCGGTTGGCACAATCGCTGGCATCCTCAAGGCTTTCGGCCGAGGTATATTCGCTTGGCAGCATGATGCAGCGCAGGTTTTCAGGGCCGATCGCATCGGCGGCAATGGTCGCAACCAACGCCGAATCGATGCCGCCAGACATCCCCAAAAGCGCCGTTTTAAAGCCAGATTTGCGCATATAGTCGCGCAGGCCCTCGGTCATCGCCCGGTAATCTTGTTCCCATTCATCGGGCTGGACATCCATCTGCCCGGCCTCGGCGCGCCAGCCATTTGGGGTCTGCACAAAGTCGACATGCGCAAGGACTTCATCGAAGGGCACAAGCTGCACGACTTTTTCCACGCCGCCCGTCGGGCCGGGGTTCAGCACGAAGCTGGCACCGTCATACAGCTGATCATCCTGCCCGCCGACTGAATTGACATAGACCGCAGACAGGCCCGATTCCAGCACCCGCGCCACGATATGGTTCATGCGCAGATCAAGCTTGTTGCGGTGATAGGGGCTGCCATTGGGGATCAGCAAGATCTCGGCCCCGGTCTCGACCAGCGTTTCTGTGACCTCGGGCCACCAGCTGTCTTCGCAGATCGGGCTGCCGATGCGCACAGGCCCGATCCGATACGGCCCGGACACCGGCCCGGAATCAAACAGGCGCAATTCGTCAAACAGCTGCTTATGGGGCAGGTCATGCTTTAACACCCGCGCCACAACGGCCCCGCCCTGCAAGACCCAATAGGCATTGTACAGCTTGTCGCCTTCGCGCCACGGGCCGCCAATGCCAATCGCTGGCCCATCCGCGCATTCGCGCGCCAAAAGCTCGATCGCGGCAATCGCATCTGCGGTAAAGGCGTGTTTAAGGACCAGATCCTGGGTCTGATAGCCGGTGATGAACATCTCGGGCAAAGCCAATAGATCAGCCCCCGCCGCCTTGGCCTCGATCCAGGCGGCGCGTGCTTTGGCACTGTTGCCCGCCAGATCGCCCACGGTCGGATTGAGCTGCCCCAGTGTGATACGGAAACGATTGGCCATCGCGCTCTCCCTGCCTTGCTGCTTCTGTTGATAGGCGAGGTCGCGCGAAAGGAAAAGTCGGCCTTTGCGCCCTGCGCCTGCATAGGCTAAACCCGTCTAAAAAGCAGGCATACCGGAGGCAAGGTGATGAAGGCAGTGATTGCCGCCACGGCGATTTTTCTGGCAGGCGCTGGCATTGCCGGGGCCGATACTGTCATCACCAAGCAATATGATGACGGTGGCGTCTACGAGGGGACATTCCGCAACGGCCGTCAGCATGGTCGCGGCAGCTACAAGCTGCCCAATGGCTATGCCTATAGCGGCGACTGGGTCGAGGGCGAGATCCTGGGCCAGGGCAAGGCCACTTTCCCCAATGGCTCGGTCTACGAGGGCAGCTTCGCCAAGGGGAAGCCCAGCGGCAAGGGCAAGATCACCTATGCCGATGGCGGGACTTATGAGGGCGACTGGAAAGACGGTGAAATTACCGGGCAGGGCGTTGCCCATTATGCCAATGGCTCGGTCTTTACCGGCGGTTTTCTGGATGCGCTTCATCACGGCAAAGGTGTGCTGACCCAGCCCAATGGCTATCGCTATGAGGGTGATTGGAAAAATGGCGTCAAAGAGGGGCGGGGCAAAATCACCTATCCCGACGGTGCCATCTACGAGGGGGACATGCTGGCCAACCAGCGCGCCGGCCGCGGCAAGCTGACCATGCCCGATGGGCTAAGCTATGATGGCGGCTGGGCCGCAGGTCAGATGAGCGGCGAGGGAAAGTTGGTCCAAGCCTCGGGCGATACCTATACGGGCCGGATGGCGAATGGCAAACGCGAAGGCCAAGGCGTTGCCACCTATGAAAACGGCGATCGTTACGAAGGCACCTTTCATGACGATAAGCGCGATGGCCGGGGCGTGTTCACGGGCACGGACGGCTATCTTTACGAAGGTGACTGGGTCGAAGGCCGCATGGAGGGCATGGGCCATATCACCTATCCCGATGGTTCATCCTATGATGGGGCGTTGAAAAACGACCTGCCCGACGGCCGCGGCAAGATCACCTACCCTGACGGCGCGACCTATGAAGGCGACTGGGCCGAGGGCGTGATCGAGGGACAAGGCGTGGCAAAATATGCCAATGGCCTTGTCTATGAAGGGGGCTTCAAAAACGCCCGCAACGAAGGACAGGGCCGCATGGTCTATCCAGGTGGCTATGTCTACAACGGTGCCTGGCACGAGGGCCAGCGCAGCGGTGAGGGCCAGGCCACCTATGCCGATGGAACAACCTATGACGGCAGCTTCGTCAATGGCCTGCGCGAAGGCAAAGGCCGCCTGATTACCCCCGATGGCTTCCGCTATGAAGGCGGCTGGAAACAGGGGGAAATCGACGGCGAAGGGGCTGCGACCTATAAAAACGGCGACACCTATACCGGCAGCTTTGCAGCAGGCAAGCGTCAGGGAACTGGCGTGATGCGCTACGTCACGGGTCAGGTTGCTGCCGGCGAGTGGGAGGACAATCGTCTTGCCAAGCCGACAGAGCCCGATGCACCAGATGCGGTCGCCCCGCCCGAGGCAGAGTTGCCTGCCGAGCCTTCAACGAACTAAGCGTCCTCTGCCTTTCTCCGGAATAAAAATACCCCTAGCTGCATGGCCGCTGGGGGTATTTTTATTCCGGAGAAAGGCGCGGCTGTCATGGCGCTTTTACAGCAAACGAATGGCAGCGCTTTCGGGCCAATGGGCAAAGGGCAAGACCCGTCCGTCACTGCGGCTTTCCTGAACCTTGCTCAGGTCGACCTCGGCTTTGACCCAACCGGGCTGGTTGAGTGTGCCCTCGGCGACGATGCCGCTTTCAGGCCAGAGCCCGTCAGAGGGGGCGTAAATCGCGGCAGCCCCTCGGTTTTCATCGATGGCGGGGTTCCAATCGACATCTCCGACGGTTGGTGATTGCACAACGACGCATTGCGCCTCGAGCGCGCGGGCCATGGCGCCGATCTTGACACGATTGAAGCCTGCGATCGTATCGGTGCAAGACGGGACGAGGATGATTTCGACCCCCGCCTCGGCAAGGGTTCTGCCAAGCAGAGGGAATTCACTGTCATAGCAGATCAAGATACCAAGTTGGCCCAGTTTCGTGTCGAAGATCCGTAAGCCGGGGTTGGCGATCACATCCCAGTCCTCGCGTTCGAACCGGGTCATGATCTGCTTGTCTTGATGGCCAATTCGGCCTTCCGGCCCGAAGAGCACGGCACGGTTATAGGGACGCTGATCCAGAAAGACCGGCCCAGAGGCTGCGAGGATGTAAACGCCGTGACGTTTGGCCAGCTCGCAATGCAATTGATCGCGCATCGCCTCATGGCGCGCCACCTCGTGAAGGCTGGCCTCGAGATCGGCGGCGATGGCGGGGCCGCCAAGTGAGGCAAGCTCCATCGCGCCATATTCGGGGAAGACGAGCAGGTCGCAATCTGCTGCCTTTTCGACCCAATCCGTGATTTTGCGTGTGTATTGCTCGGGTGAATCGAACCAATCGAAATCATAGGCAGCGGTTGCGATCTTGACGTTTCTCACAGCGATTTCATCCAAAATTGCAAGGGTTTGGCCGAGGATCGATCCGCGCCGATGTCTTTCCATTCGAAACTGGCGATGACGCCGGGCAGGGGGGAATAGCCGCGCTTGTGCCAAAAGCCGTCGAGCGGGCGATAGTCTGCGGGTCGGGCCGGGTGGTCTGTCGGGCGCATCACGCTGCAAAAGGCGCTGTATTTGCGGCCCAGGGCGCGAGCCTGTGCCTCTCGGCCGTCGAAAAAGGCATGGCCCAGCCCCTGTCCGCGATATTGCCCCAGCAAGACCGATTCCGCGCAGTAAAAGATCTGGTCCAAGGGTTCGGGCCGGTTGGCGAAGGCGGCGGCGAAATCCTGGGCGTGATCCTCCATCGGGGCGCCCGTCGCCGCGCCGATCATGCGCGCGTCGTCATAGGCCGCGACCACCACCGCGCCGGGTGATTGATAGGCGCGCAGATAGTCGCGCTCGTAATCCAGATCGCCATCATAAAGATAGGGCCAGTCCCGAAAGACGGCGATGCGCAGCCGTGCCAGATCATCCAGCACGGCCTCGACAGCGTCTCCGGTCAGGACCCGGGTGGTGATCATCCGACGACCTGCTCGGTCCAGTGCGAGAGGTTGTAATAGGTCGTCACCCGCGAGATTTTGCCGTCACGGATCGTGAAGAACGTACCTGCGGGCAGGCGATAGGTTTGGCCATTGGCCTCGGGAAGGCCTTCGTCGGTTTTCAGATATGTGCCATTGACGATGAATTCAGCGGCGGCGCGATCACCGGCTTCATTGACGAAAATCACCATATCGGTGAGATTTTCCTGATAGCTGTCCGTCATATGGCGGTTGAATTCCGCAAATAGCTCTTTGCCGCGACGGATGCCGCCTTCGTTCACATGATGCTCGATATCATCATGCAGCATGGCCAGCATGTCATCTGTGCGGCCGGCATTGAACGCATCATAGTAAGCGATGATGAGGGCTTTGGTATCCATGGTGGGCTCCTGTCGGTTTAGCCTGATTTAACCCTTCCACGCGCGGGCGTCACCTCCATCCTTAGGTCTAAGGCCGTGACGCGATCGCGGTGGATTTTGTGGCATTTGGCCGTTAAGTCAAAAGGGCATCAATCGGAGACAGCTATGACCAACCTCGGCCCACGCGACATCACCTGTTTCAAAGCCTATGACGTGCGCGGACGGTTGGGGATCGAGCTGGATGAGGATGTAGCCTATCGCATCGGCCGCGCTTTTGCGCAGGGCCGTGGGGCGAAAACCGTGGTGGTGGGCCGCGACAGCCGCGAATCCTCGCCCATTCTGGCGCGAGCGCTGATCCTTGGCCTGACCGAGGGGGGAGCGGATGTGCGCGATCTTGGCCTTGCTGGCACCGAAGAGATGTATTTCGCCACGGCGCATTTTGGCGCAGATGGTGGGATCGAGGTTACCGCCTCGCATAATCCCATTGATTACAACGGCATGAAACTGGTTGGCCCAGGCGCTGCGCCTTTGGACCCGGACACCGAATTCAAAGAGCTGGCGGCCTTGGCCTGCAAGGGCGGCTTTGTCGAGGCCGAGCATGTCGGCGTGGTCACGCCCTTTGATCAGGCCCGCGCGGTCTATGCCAAAGCGGTCGTTGATTTCGTCGATGTCGGAGTTTTGCGCCCGATGAAAATCCTGGTGAATGCGGGCAATGGTACGGCGGGGCCGACCTTTGATGTGATTGCGGCCGAGCTAGCCTCGCGCGGGGCGCCGCTCGAGTTCATCCGCATCAATCATGATCCCGATGCGGCCTTTCCCAACGGTATCCCCAATCCATTGCTTGAGGAAAACCAGCCCATGACTGCCGATGCGGTCCGCCAACATGGTGCAGATCTGGGTCTGGCCTGGGATGGTGATTTTGACCGTTGCTTCTTTTTTGACGAAAATGGCCGCTTTATTGCCGGAGAATATATCGTGGGCCTTTTGGCAGCGGCATTTCTGGAAAAGCACCCCGGTGAGAAAATCGTGCATGATCCGCGGGTTGTGTTGAATACACGCGATGTGGTTGCGGCCTCGGGCGGGCAGGCGGTGCAGGCACGCACGGGGCATGCCTTCCTTAAGAAAGCCATGCGCGAGCAAGGCGCGATCTATGGCGGGGAAATGTCTGCTCATCACTATTTCCGCGACTTCCATTTCGCGGATAGCGGCATGATCCCTTGGCTTTTGGTGGTCGAACTTTTGTCGCGGCGTGGCATGTCGTTGTCGCAGATGCTGTCGGAACGGATGCGGGCCTTTCCTTCATCGGGTGAGATCAACTTCCGTCTTCAAGACCCCGACCGCGCCATTGCCCGCGTGCTGGCACAATACGAGCCGCAGGCTTTAGGACGGGATGATACCGACGGGATCAGCCTGGAGTTTGCCAATTGGCGCTTCAATCTGCGGCGTTCGAACACAGAGCCGGTGGTGCGGCTCAATGTGGAATCCCAAGGCGATGCGGCCCTGGTCAAGGCGCGGCGGCGCGACATCGAAGAGCTGCTATTGGCCGACTAAGCCCCGGGGCTGGCTAGCCTTTGGGCTGCGCCAGCGCCGCCGGTGGCTTGGGCGCCTGTGCCGGTATTTGTGCGGGTACCACCACCGGGGCGTCTTCGTCGATATAACTGCCAGGAGGGGCGCGCATGATCGCCTCATGCAAGGCAATCGCCTCATTCAGGTTTTCGAAAAACCTTAGGCGCCCACGGTCCAAAACCGCGCCCATCGTGCACATTTCCCGCACCATAGCCATGGAATGGGTCACGACGATGGCCCCGGATTTGCTCATCCGATCCGAGAATACCCGCTGAGATTTGGCGCGAAAGGCGGCATCCCCGACCGAGGTGACCTCGTCCACCAGATAGGTATCAAACTTGATCCCCATACTGGTCCCCATCGCCAGCCGTGATCGCATACCTGCGGAATAGGTGCTGAAGGGACGGTGAAAATGCATTCCCAGCTCAGCGAAATCGCCGACATAATCGACCAGTTCGTCGCTGTCGACGCCATAGATACGCGCGACAAAGCGCACGTTTTGCGCGCCCGTCAGATCGCCGTGAAAGCTGCCGGCAAAGCCGACGGGCCAGGAAATCGTGCCACTGGACACCACGCGACCATAGGTCGGAGAGATCGTGCCCGCGATGATGCTGAGCAGGGTCGATTTGCCTGCGCCATTGCGCCCCAGCAGCGCAACCGACACCCCCGAGGGAAACACCGCATTGATGCGGTCGGCAACCACATGCTGCACCCCTTGGCGGCGAAAAATCTTGGTCAGTTCCTCGAGACGGATCATCGCTATTTGCGGTCGCGAATACTGTAATAAACCAAGGTCATGATCGACCAGCTGATCAGCAAGACGCCAGCGGCCAGTGCCAAAAGCCGCCAGCGATTGGGCTCGATCGAGGCTTCGGCAATGCGCGGCGAGATATGGGTCGCAAGATAGCGCGACTGTCGCTGCGCCTCGACCAGCGCGGTCTCATAGCCAATCCGGGCCGAGCGATAGGCGCCTTCTGCAAATTCGCGATCAACGGCCAGTTTTTCGTATTCCGACACCATCTGCGCATAGCTTTCGCCGTTCGGGCCTTGCCCTTCGGCACCGAATTTCGCGCGCTCTTTGGCGATCAGATTGTTCAGCGCATCCAGTTTCTGCTGGGATTGAATCACACGGTTATCGGTCGGCTTGGCGTTTTCGCTTAGCAGATCGTGCTGGATCATCTGCTCGGCCAGGCGGGCCTGCAAACCGCCCAGAACGCCCATTTGACCGGCCAGATCTGCCTGTGGATCAACAATTTGCGTGCGCATGCGGAAAGCGGTCATATCCTGACGTGCCGCGATCAAGGCAACGCGGGTCTTTTCCAGCTCTTGCGTGGAGAGGCGCATGGCATCATTGCGTGCGATCGCCGATAGCTCGTTGATCTTGTGGTCGCTGGCTTCCAGAATGCTCTGGGCGATAAGTTGGGCATCTTCGGGGGCGAAGGCGCTGACATTCAGCGTGATCAGCCCGGTAGAATTGTCGTAGTAAACCTGCACCTGACGCTGCCAGTAGTCGGTCAGATCCTCGATCGTGCCCTTGGGATTATAAGCGAAAACAAAGTCATAAGGCCAATCGCGCGAAAACATCTTTCGGATGTCAAGCTTCTGATCGACGGTTTCGACCATGTCGTGGCTGCGGATATATTGATAAAGAATATCAGTATCCGAAGCCCCGACCGTTCCCCCGCCCAAGGCTGCCAAGCCGCCCAAAAGGTCAATCGACGAGGCCTTGTTATCCTCTTTGCGCACCGAAAATCCGGTGGTCGATACATATTGATCCGAGGCGCGGGTCCACAGATAGGCCGCGGTCAACACTGTCGGCACGATCACGATCAGCACGAATGTCAGCAAAAGCACCCAGTGACGTTTTTGTGGCTGGGCTGGTTGCACGGGCTGGCGCACGGGTTGCGGCGCGGGATGGCCAACGGCCTGATTTGGCCGGGGGGGCGCAGCGGGTGGCGGCGGTGCGGGCCGAACCTGCAAAGGTTGAGGTGGGGCAGGCCGGGGCGGGGCGTCCTGGGGCAGCGTCCGGGGCGGATGAGGGCGTGGTTCGCCACCACCTGCCGGCGCGGGTTGCGGTTCGGCTTGCGGTTTTGTTGCGCCGGAAGGCGCGGGCGCAGGTTGGGGTGCCGTATTGGCGGGGGCGGGCGCTGCCGCGGTATCCGAGGGCTTGGGCTGTGCCGCCGCTGCGGGGTTGGGAACAGATGCAATCACGGTCCCCGCCGCCGGGGCTTGCGGTGCGGGCTGACCCGCGCCAGCAGCCGCAGCATGCCCTGAATTGGCTGCTCCTGCGTTCTGGCCTGCGGTTTGCGGTGAATTCGCTGCCGAAGATGGCTGTGCGCGCAAGGGATCAGTCTGTTGGGACACGTAAAAGGGGCTTTCGATAAGTTGCCTTCCTCCTATAGTTGTTACATTCACCCATTGGTCAAGTCCAACCCCTCGATGGAGGTCGCTGTCATTCCTGCTTTCGATGACCAGCCGCAAAAGACATATCTGCGCGCGCATCGCACACCGCGACCCCGCTTTTTGATGGCGCGGATCGTGACTGCTTTGATGCTGCGCGAAATGGCGACGACCTATGGCAAATCCGCAGGCGGATATCTTTGGGCGGTACTCGAGCCGGTTTTGGGCATCGGCCTGTTATCGGTCATTTTTTCGCTTTCTCTGAACAGTCCGGGTCTGGGCACCAACTTTCCGTTGTTTTACGCGACAGGCTTTCTGCCTTTTGTGATGTTCAACGAAATGGGCAATAAAGTCGCGACCTCGATCCGGTTCTCGCGCCCCTTCATGGCCTATCCGGGGGTCACATTTCTGGATGCGATGGTGGCGCGCGCCCTGCTGAATGTGCTGACCCATTGCAGCATCATCGCCATTGTCATGACCGGGATCTTTGTGATCTTTCAGCTTCCGGTCGATGTCGATATCGGCGCGGTGGCATCCGCGCTGATCATGACGACGCTGCTTGGATTGGGGGTGGGAACGCTCAATTGTTATCTGTTCATGGCCTTCCCGATCTGGGAGCGCGCCTGGAGCATCCTGACCCGGCCGCTTTTCCTGATCTCGGGCTTGTTTTTCACCTATGACATGCTGCCCTCGGCCGCGCAGGATGTGCTGTGGTACAATCCGCTGATCCATTGCATCGGCATGATGCGGCACGGATTTTATCCGACCTATGAGGGGGCCTATCTTAGCATGGGCTATGTATTGGGCATCTCAATCGTTTTGATCTTTTTCGGGCTGCTGTTGCTGATCCGTAAATATCGCGACCTGTTAGAGGGCTAAAGCAACAGGTCGGAGGACAGGAACTGAGATAGCCCGTTCAGTTGAATGGTCAGATCGGCCTTGCGATCGCCATCCAGGTCCACGCTAAGCACCACCATATCGCTGCGATATTCAGCGCGGATCTGGCCTGAGGATGAGAAAGCGGCGGTGCCGATATAGCGAAGGCCCAAGCCGCGCATATCCAATACGTCCTGACGTATGGCGAAATCGGTAATGACATCTGTGGAGCGATCAAAGCTATTGCGATTGTCGAAAAGGAATACATCTTTTCCGGCGCCACCGCTTAGGCGATCAGAGCCGGGACCGCCCGAAAGTCTGTCATTTCCGTCGCCGCCAAACAGCCAGTCATTTCCGACCCCCCCACTTAGCAGGTCATTGCCGGGCCCGCCGTGCAGCGTATCATGGCCATCCTCGCCATGCAGGTGATCATTGCCGAGACCACCATCCAGATAGTCATTGCCCCCTGCACCAAATAAGGTGTCATTGTCCTCATTGCCATAAAGTTGGTCGTGACCCTCGCCGCCATAGAGAAGGTCTTCGCCCAAACCTCCGTAAAGCGTGTCGTTATCCTGATCACCGAAAAGCCGGTCATTGCCGCTGCCGCCCCGCAAAACGTCGTTGCCGTAGCCGCCATAAAGCGTGTCATTGCCGTCATCGCCAAATAGCGTGTCATTGTGGCCATTGCCGTGCAGCCAGTCATGGCCCGCGCCACCGCTGAGATAGTCATTCCCGGCGCCACCATAGAGCGTGTCATTTCCACCCTCTCCGAACAGCTGGTCATTGCCCTCACCTCCATCGAGAAGGTCATTGCCGTCGCCGCCATAAAGCGTGTCGTGATCCTGATCACCGAAAAGCCGGTCGTTGCCGCTGCCGCCCCGCAAAACATCATTGCCATAGCCACCGTAGAGGGTGTCATTGCCCGCATCGCCATAAAGCCAGTCGTTTTGACCATTGCCATGAAGAAAGTCGTCGCCATCTCCGCCATAAAGGGTGTCATTGCCTGCGTCGCCGTAAAGCCAGTCATTGCCTGCGCCGCCATCTAGCCAATCGTTGCCCTCACCGCCGTACAGGGTGTCATGGCCCGCTTGACCCAGCAGACGATCGTTGCCGTCGCCCCCGGAAAGCCAGTCCTGCCCGGCGCCCCCGTAGAGAGTATCTTGATCGGCATCGCCAAACAGGCGGTCATCCCCATTTCCCCCGTCTAAGCTATCGTTGCCGTAGCCGCCGTAGAGGGTGTCATTGCCATCATTGCCAAATAGCGTGTCGTTCTGTCCGTTTCCGTGCATCCAGTCATTGCCGCCCCCTCCCGACAGCCAATCGTTTCCCTCGCCGCCGTAAAGGGTGTCATTGCCGTCGTCGCCTGAAAGCACATCATTGCCGATGTTGCCGTTCAGCAAATCCTGTCCAGCGCCCCCATAAAGCGTGTCGTCACCTTCATCGCCAATCAGGGTGTCGTTGCCAGCGTGGCCATGCAGCAGGTCATTCCCCGGCCCCCCGTAAAGCTGGTCATCACCATCTTCGCCATAGACGCTGTCATTGCCAAAGCCGCCATAAAGCGTGTCATTGCCCTCGCCGCCAAACAGCGTGTCATTGTCGCGGTTGCCATAAATCAGATCGTTGCCAGCCCCGCCATAAATCAGGTCATGGCCGTCGAAGCCGGTTAATTCGTCATGCCCTTCGCCGCCGTAAAGCGTGTCATTGCCCAGCCCGCCAAACAATGTGTCGTCATCTTCATCACCGTAAAGCAGGTCATTGCCGTCCCCGCCGTCCAGATCGTCGCGCCCTTGACCGCCGTATAGCGTGTCATGTCCGGCGCCGCCCAACAGCAGGTCATTGCCATCGTGGCCGCGCAGCAAGTCGTTGTCGTCGCCACCATCCAACGTGTCGTTACCCGCCCCGCCCATCAGCGTGTCATTACCAGCGCCACCATTCAGGTAATCCGCCAGATCCGCCCCCATCAGCAGATCATTTCCACCCATGCCAAAAAGCCGCCAGATCCCGGTGCTGACCGTCAATGTGTCGTTCCAGGATGAACCATATTGCGCGTTACCCGAGGCCGGTGGCGGGTAATGGGCATGGGGAAACATGGCGTTGGTAAACCAAGACAGATCTAGGCGGTTGCCGTCGCGCGAATATATGTCAATCGTCGTGGCGCCAAACTGGACCCGCATCCCCCAGGCCTGGGGGGACATCGTCAACTGCATGGTCGAGCGGATCATGCCCAGATTGCTTAGGTCCAGCCGATCAAGGCCCGCCTCGAAATTGGTGATCGTAATGCGCCCCGTAACCGCACTAAGAACGAAGACATCGCTGCCATCACCGCCGGACAGCGAAATGGGATTGGCGCCGCTGACCAGAATGTCATTGCCCTTGCCCCCCAAAAGCGCCGTCGTATCCGACCCTGCTTTCAGCAGGTCATTGCCATCCGTACCGGCTTGACTGCCCGCAGCTGTGGTCTGGGTTCGGCCGATGATGCCTGGGTCGAAGCTGAACTGGGTGATCCCCGCTTCCGTCGATGAGGTCACGAAAACCGCAATCTTTCCATCAACCGCAACGGCCTTGATCGCCGTGACCTTATCCAGCGACCAGCCGTCACGATCGGCAAGTGTCAGCAGGTGGATCAGCTGGCCATCTGGCATCAGGGTGAAAACCGTGATGCCGCTGTCACGTCCGCCTGCGAAAATAAAGGCCCGTCCATCCATCATCAAAGAGGCAAGCGCCGTAACACCTGCAAAGCGCGTGGTCAGCTCATCGATCACGTGATCGCTGGGCAATAGCTCTCCGCTCGCGGTCACACGCATCACGGTGAGGGACGAACTGATCGCAGAGCCGACCACGATATAGCTGACACCCGCGACCGAGACCGCCTGAATATGGTTGGGTTGGGTCAGCCCGAGACCATTTTCCCCCGTCATCACCCGCACGGGCCCGCCAATGCCATCCGCCGTCATCTCTTGGATGGAAATCGCATTGGCCAGCGATGAAACCCCGACCAGGAACTTCTTTGAGCCCACAGAAACGGCGACAATTTCATTCACTTCGGCATGGGGTGGGGCGCCCGAAAAGGGCAGTTCGGCCTGAGAGGCCAGCTGAATCCGGCCTGTGGGGTCGAGTTGCCAGATCGAATAGCCCAGCTGATTGTTGTTGACCGTGTAAAGAAAGTCCTGAGCATCGATCCGAAACTGGCCCAGAAGGATCACGTTTTTGCCCAGTCCCTCTGGGCCAGAGGTGGTGAAACTTGTCCCAAAGGCGCCGCTGCTGTTCAGGCGATAGTTAAACCCACCGTTTTGCATCACCCCCGTACCGGCAAGCACCAGATCCGAGCCCAAACTCAGCAGTTCGATCCGGGGCAGATCCAGATACCCCACCGCAGGCCCATAAGCGGCCCCGCCCAAATAGGTGATCGGCTGATTGGCCCCGCTTAAGCGATAGGCCGCAAGGCCACCGCCCAGATGGGTCGCCGTATAAAGCCAGACGCCAGAGCCTTCGGTGACGACGGCCATATCGGTGATATTTTGCGTAAACACCGCCGGATTGGCGAAATAGGTGGTGATATGACGATATTCCATGGCCAGATGTCGTGAAGTCCTGATTTAAACCCCGAAAAGCGCAGTGGTGACGCTAGCCAGATGGGCTTAAAATACACCTCGCATCTAGGACCAAATGATGTTGTTGATTAACCGCGCATCAGCTTGTTTTTCAAAGTTTGCTTTGCCATGGCAGAGAACGCATGATGGTCCTTTAAGCGAGTGTTCGAATGATGATTGAGACGACCAGACTTCCCGATGTGCTGATCCTGACGCCCAAGCGCCACGGCGATGCGCGCGGCTTTTTTTCGGAAAGCTGGAACCGCAAAACGCTGGCCGAGGCGGGGGTTCATCTGCCCGAATTCGTGCAGGATAATCATTCTTTTTCTAACGCAATCAATACATTGCGCGGTTTACATTTTCAGTCCCCTCCTCATGCGCAGGGCAAGTTGGTGCGCTGCGCCCGCGGCAGGCTTTTTGATGTCGCGGTCGATATCCGCAAGGGCAGCCCGACTTATGGCCAGTGGTTGGGCGAGGAGCTGTCCTTTGAAAACGGCCGCCAGTTGTGGATCCCTGCGGGCTTTTTGCATGGCTTTGTGACGCTCGAGGCGGATACGGAAATCGCTTATAAATGTAGCGATTATTACGCCCCCGAATGTGACGGCGCGGTCAGCTGGAACAGCGTGGGAATCGATTGGCCTATTCATTCCTCCCCGATCCTGTCGGCCAAAGATGCCGCCGCCCCGGCGCTGGCCGAATTCGACAGTCCTTTTACCTATGAGCCTGCAGCATGAAGATTTTGGTTACGGGTGGTGCCGGTTTCATCGGCTCTGCGGTCGTTCGTCTTGCGGTTGCCCGCGGTCATCAGGTCGTCAATCTTGACGCTTTGACCTATGCCGCCAATCTGGAAAACGTGGCCTCGGTCGCGCAAAGCCCGCTTTACGCTTTTGAGCAGGCCGATATTCGTGACCGCCCCGCGCTCGATCGTATCCTTGCCCAGCATCGCCCCGATGCGGTGATGCATCTGGCGGCGGAAAGCCATGTCGATCGCTCGATCGATGGGCCGGGCGCCTTTATCGAGACCAATATCACCGGCACCTATAATATGCTGGAGGCCGCGCGCAGCTATTGGATCGCGCAGGGCCGCCCCGATGGGTTTCGTTTCCATCATATCTCGACCGACGAGGTTTTCGGCTCGTTGGGCGAAGATGGCCAGTTTACCGAAACCACGCCCTATGATCCGCGCAGCCCCTATTCGGCATCCAAGGCGGCCTCGGATCATCTGGTGCGTGCCTGGCACGAGACCTATGGCCTGCCGGTCGTTCTGACCAATTGTTCGAACAATTACGGCCCCTGCCACTTTCCAGAAAAGCTGGTGCCCGTGGTGATTTTGCGCGCCCTGAGGGGTGAGGAAATTCCCGTTTACGGCGATGGAGGCAATGTCCGCGACTGGCTTTACGTCGAGGACCATGCCGATGCGCTGCTTTTGGCGCTGGAAAAGGGCCAGATCGGGCGCAGCTACAATATCGGCGGCGAGAATGAGGCGAAAAACATTGATCTGGTCCGCATGATCTGCGCCCAGATGGATCGCCTGCGCCCCGAACATGCCCCTCATGATCGGCTGATCCGCTTTGTCACCGACCGTCCCGGCCATGATCGTCGCTATGCGATCGATCCGACCCGCATCCGCGATGAGCTGGGCTGGCGCCCCTCGGTCACGGTTCAGGAAGGTCTGGCACGCACGGTCGAATGGTATCTGGACAATGAGGATTGGTGGCGCCCGCTGCTGGATCGTCAGGGTGTCGGCGAAAGACTGGGCAAAGCATGAGCATTCTTGTTTTTGGCCAAAGCGGTCAGGTCGCGACCGAGCTGGCGCGTCTTGCCCCGGACGCTGTGTTTCTGGACCGCACGCAGGCCGATCTGACGGATCCTGATGCCTGCGCGGCGGCCATTCGTGCCTTTGACGCGCATGGGGTTATCAATGCCGCTGCCTATACGGCGGTCGATCGCGCCGAAAGCGAGGCCAAGATTGCGGATCTGGTCAATGCGCGCGCCCCTGCTGCAATGGCAGGCGCGGCGCGTGATCTGAACATTCCGTTCCTGCACATCTCGACCGATTATGTCTTTGACGGCTCGGGGGATCGGCCCTGGCGCGAGGATGATGCGACCGGTCCCTTGGGTGTCTATGGTGCCAGCAAGCTGGCCGGCGAGCAGGCGATTGCTGCGCAGGGCGGGCAATGGGCGGTGCTGCGGACCTCTTGGGTTTTCTCGGCTCATGGTGCGAATTTTGTCAAAACCATGCTGCGGCTTGGGGCCGAGCGCGATGAGCTGCGCGTCGTCGCCGATCAGCATGGTGGCCCAACGCCCGCGCGCGATATTGCCGCCGCCTGTCTTGAGATGATGCAAGCCATGACGGCCGACCCGGCCAAGCGTGGCGTTTACCATTTCTCGGGGATGCCAGATACCAGCTGGGCCGATTTTGCGCGCGAGATTATGGCGCAGGCGGGCCTTGCCTGCCACATCACCGATATCGCGACCTCTGATTATCCCACGCCCGCGCGCCGCCCGGCGAATTCGCGCCTTGATTGCCGCGCGATCGCCCAGAATTTTGGCATTTCGCGCCCCGACTGGAAGGCCGGATTGCGCGCGGTTTTGACGGAGCTGAAAACATGACCGAGACTGCAAAACTGGCGCGTAAGGGCATCATTTTGGCCGGCGGCTCAGGCACAAGGCTTTATCCGATCACGATGGGCGTCTCCAAGCAATTGCTGCCCATATACGACAAGCCTATGATTTATTACCCAATTTCGGTAATGATGTTGGCCGGAATCCGCCAGATTGCGGTGATCACGACCCCCGAAGATCAGGCACAGTTTCAGCGCTTGCTTGGCGATGGCACTCAGTGGGGCATCCATTTCGAATGGATCATTCAGCCCTCGCCAGATGGTCTGGCACAGGCCTATATCCTGGCCGAGGATTTTCTGGCGGGTGCGCCCTCGGCTATGGTTCTGGGCGATAACATCTTTTTTGGTCAGGGGCTGCAGACGCTGCTTGCCTCGGCGGATGCGCGCCAGCAGGGGGGGACGGTTTTTGGCTATCGCGTCGCCGACCCCGAGCGTTACGGCGTTGTGGCTTTTGATGGCGAAGGTCAGGTGAATGCCATCATCGAAAAGCCCGCAATTCCACCGTCAGACTATGCGGTGACCGGGCTGTATTTCCTGGATGAAACGGCCCCGGCCCGCGCCCGCGCGGTACAGCCATCGGCGCGGGGCGAGCTGGAAATCACCACATTGCTTGAAACATATCTGCATGAAGGTGCCCTGACGGTCGAGCGGATGGGGCGCGGCTATGCCTGGCTGGATACGGGAACCCATGCCAGCCTGCTGGATGCGGGAAATTTCGTGCGCACGCTGGAACAGCGTCAGGGCCTGCAGACCGGCTGCCCCGAAGAGATCGCCTTTAACAACGGCTGGATCGACGCCGATGCATTGCGCGCCTTGGCCCAGAAATATGCCAAGAATGAATATGGTGCCTATCTGGCGAAGCTTCTGCCTTAAAGCCGCGCGTCAGCGGCTGGACAAACGGCCCGTCGCTGCTGCCGCCATAATCGCGCAGGTCCCGGCACGGCTTTGACGATAAAAGCCGCGCCGCCACAATGCAGCCGCCGTCATCAGGCCGGGCTTGTGGCGCGCGTTCTTGAAATCGACCAAAAGTTTGCGGTTTTCGGCGGTAAGCAGATCCGCAACCGGCTCAAGCGCTGCTTGGTTCGCGTCCAGCCAAGCGGAGAATGTCCCGTCAAACAGCTGAGACACACGCGCGGCCTTTGCACGTGCCGTGTCATTTCTTCCCATCAGATTTTCGGGATGCTGCCGATAAAGCAATACCTGCGCACGGTCGCGCATGATCGCGGCCCCGGCGCCCGACAGCAGCTGATAGGCCCACCAATCATGCGATACGATCCCCGCCGCCTCGGCTGCGGGCGCACCTTGTTGCAACAGGCGCAGCGCCGCTTGATTGGCGACGATCGTATTGCCGGGAAGGCAGGCCTGGATCAGTGCATTGGTGAAAGTCAGCGGCCGCGTGAAGGCAGGGGCCGGAGCAAGAATATTCAGATCCGCATCGCAGATTGTCGTCCGCGCGGCATAGATGGCTGGCCCGGATTGTTCGGTCAAAAAGGCGGCTGCTCGCTCTAGCTTGTCGGGAAGCCATTTGTCATCTTGATCGCAGTAAGCCAGCCAGCCGTCGCTGACCTGTCGAGTCAGATGCAGAAAGTTGCGGGTTGACCCGGCGCGAGGGCCAGGAATGATCTGCCCACGATCTTTTGGAAATGACGCCAGAAAATCTGATGCGATCTGCATCGTCGCATCACTTGAGCCATCATCCGAAATCAGCAGCCGCCAGTGAGGATAGGTTTGAGACGCGATACTGGCCAGCTGGGTCGCCAGAAAGGCCGCGCCGTTATAGGTGGCGAGGGCGATTGTAATTGGAGGCGGCAAACCACAGTCCTTCATCAGCTTTCCAGCAAGCTAATGGTTTCGCGCGCGGGCTGCCAGCCTGTTGCAATATGGCTGCCGTCATTGCATCTGCCGTGCGATATCCTCGACCAGAATGGCAGAGACTTCGACATCTGCAACATCCTTGGCGGCTTTCAACAGCGCGGCCCGCAAGGCCTCCATCTGGACGTCCGAGGTGTAATTGCCGCTGAAGCCACCCGTATTGGCATGAATCATCAAGGCCCGCAAAAGTGCATCGCGTAATTTATGCTCGCGCGCAAAGGTCTTTTCTGACGCGGCGCTGGGAATTTCCAAGGACAGCGTCAGGATCATCGTGGCGAAAGTATCGCCATTTTGCATGATCGGAATAAAGAACTGATTGGGGAAGCGGAAATAGGTCACCTCGACCTCGCTTCCCTGCGAGGAGGCATCTGATCCGGTATCCTGACCGTGTTCTGTGGTCTTGGATGCCTCGGCTTCTGCGCCTGCCTCAATAGGGGGCTTGCCGCGAAAGAGATCACCGGCGACCGAGCCACCCAAAAGGGCCAAAATGCAGATCAAGACGAATAAAAGTTTGCGCATCATCGGTCGACCTCAATAAGGCAGGATAATATCGGCAATTTGCTGACCCAGACGCGGCTGCTGCACCTGGCTGATATTTCCCCGCCCGCCATATGAAATTCGAGCCCCGGCAATACGGTCATAGGCGATTTCATTGCGCCGCCCGATATCGGATGGTCTCACGAAGCCACTGACCGTCAATTCGCGCACCTCGTTGTTCACGCGCACCTCTTGGGTTCCCTGAATGCGCAGCACCCCGTTAGGCAGCTTGTCGATGACGGTTGCCGCAACACGCAGCGCCAGTTTTTCGCGACGCGAGATATTTCCGCTGCCTTTGTAGCTCGAGCTTGATTTCACATCTGCCAGCTCATCCATGCTTGCCCCATCCGGAAGGATGCTGCCCAACCGCTGCGGTAGCCCCATCAGGCTGGGAATATTAACCCTTTCACTGGCGGCGCGTGTCTGACCCGAGCTGTTTTGAAATTCGGCCTTGTCATCGATTTCGATCGCAACCGTCAAAATATCGCCGATCTGACTGGCCCGACGATCACCGACCAGCGACGAAGGCGCGGTCGACCAAAGCGACGCACGAGACACAAGGGCGGTCATTTCGGCGGGTTGATCAGGCAAAGCATAGGCCCCCGCCGACATTGCCTGAAATTCAGCGCCGCCCATCGTGTCGCTTAATTCAGGGGCCTTTCCGACTTGGCCAAACCGTGCACAGGCCGTCAGGCTTACGTTGCAAAGGCAAGCGGCCATGAACAACAAGGGAAGTGCTCGCTTCATTTTGGCGCTCAATTCTTTTGGATTGTGACGGATCCGTCTTGGGCCACGATGCCCGAAACGGTGGTTTTCGAGGCGACATTCATCACGCGGATGGTGTCGCCGACTGCGCCCGACGACAGCGCGCGACCGTCCGCCTCGATCTGAAGCGAATCTGAAACATAGACAATTTTGACGATCTGATTGCGGTCGACCAGCCTTGGGGCGGTCAGTTGCGCGGGCCGAATAGCCTTGCCTTCGTAAATTGTGACCTTTGCCTCAAGCCCGATCAGAGAACTGGCGTAATCGTTCGTATCTGTCTGATCCTGCACGACCATCAGATCGGCAGGTGTGATGATTGTGCCTGCGGGCAAGGTCCGTGCGGCGGTCACCTCGGTCGCGTTCGCCGCACTTGCCAGAAGCAACAGGAAAGCGCCAAGTTTCAGCATCAGCGCACCTGGACCGTTGCGCCAAGCATCTGATCGACCGCTGAGATCACCTTGGAGTTCAGCTCGTAGCCGCGCTGCGCCTTGATGAGTTCGGTCATTTCACGCACCGCATCGACCGAGCTTTCCTCTAGATAGCCTGCGCGCAGGGTGCCCATCCCCTCTTGTCCGGGCATGGCGACCTGAGCTGGACCCGAGGCGGGGCTTTCAAGGAACATATTTGAACCGATGGCCTCAAGGCCCTTTTCGTTGACGAAATTGGCCAAGGAAAACTGCCCAAGGTTCTCGGGTTCAACCTGGTTATCGAAATAGGCAAAGACTTCGCCATTGGCGCTGATGGCAATGCTGCGGGCATCGGCGGGCAGGGTAATGCCAGGCACGACCGGGTAGCCTTCGGAGGTGACGATTTGTCCATCGGGCGAGCGCTTCAGGCTGCCGTCGCGGGTATAGGCTGACGCCCCCGAAGGCAAAGTCACTTCGAGATAGCCATTTCCGTCAATGGCAACATCCAGATCACCGTTGGTTTGCGTCAATGAGCCTTGTTGCAGCATCACGCTGACTGCATTTGGGCGAACGCCAAGACCAATTTGCACCCCGGCTGGCACCATCGTGCCCTCGGTCGAGGTCAGGGTGCCCGGCCGGACGGCTTGCTGATAGTAAAGATCCGCGAATTCGGCGCGGCGGGGGTTGTAGCCGGTGGTCGACATGTTCGCGAGGTTGTTCGAGATGACATCGACACGCGTTTGTTGTGCGCTCATCCCTGTGGCGGCGATTTGCAGGGCCTTCATTTGATTTCCTTTCAGCGTGTCAATGAGTTGATAGCATTGCGGATTCGTTGATCCTCGTTATCAAGAAAGCTTTGACCAAGTTCGTAGGCGCGCTGGACCTCGATCATGCGGGTCAGCTCGAGGACGGGCTCGACGTTGGATTCCTCCAAAAAGCCCTGGCGCACTTTCACATCCTCCATCGGCTCAAGATCGGGGCCGGGGGTCAGCAGGTTGCCCGATTGATGCAGCAAGACCGAAGGGTCGGGAGTGGCAAAAACGCCGATGCGTCCAACCGGCTGATCATCGGCAGAAATCGTTCCATCCGGGCCGATACCGATATTTTTGACGCCATCAGGCACGGCGATTGGCCCCTGACCTTCGTCAAGAACGCGGTTTCCCGCCATATCGACCAGCTCGCCGTCTGCGCTTAGGGTAAAGGCGCCATTGCGGGTCAGGCGGTTGCCCTGAGGGGTTTCCACAAGAAAAAACCCCTCGCTTTCGATGGCTAGGTCCAGCTTGCCATTGGTCATGGTGAGCCCACCCTGACGAAGATCAACCATGCGTCCGCGCGCATTGGCCATCGCCAAAGTCGTGCCGTTGCGGTCGAGTGAGACCATGTATTCCGAGAAAATCACGCCTTCTCGGCGAAAGCCCGTCGTATTGGCGTTGGCGATATTATTGGCGACGCTGCGCATTTCATTCATAAGACCCGACTGACGGGTCAGCGTCGTATAAATGGCGTTATCCATGGTTCAAAGCCCACTGATCAAAGGGATCAACTGATCGTTGAAGAAGTCGGCAAGCATGGTGGTCATAAAGCTCATCGTGACCCAGAAAACTGCTAACATCAGGCCGATTTTCGGGACAAAGGTCAGCGTCATCTCTTGAATCGAGGTCAAGGCCTGAAAAAGACCGATGATGACCCCGGTCAACAGCGCCACCGCCAACAAGGGGGCCGACATGCGCGTTGCGATCCAAAGGGATTGCCGGGTCAGATCGAAGAGCAGATTCTCATCCATGCTGGCGCTCAGACCGGCATACGCATGATTTCCTGATAGGCCTCGACGACCTTGTCGCGGATGGCTGTCACCATATCCATCGCCATTTCGGCGCGTGCGATCGACTGGACCAGCTCATGGGTTTCGGTGCGCCCGCTCATCGCGCCCATGGCATCGGCGTCGACCTGGCCCATTACTTGGGCAAAATCGGCAATGCCCTTGCTGAGGCCCTGGGGCAATTCTTCGGCGGGCGCAATCGAGGCGCGGGCATTATGATAGGCGTTGGCAGCCGAAAGGTTTGAAATCATGGTGTTGCTCCGTTTTAGCGGCGAATAAGTTCAAGCAGAGAGCTGCTCATTTGGCGGGACTGTTCAAAGACGCGAAGGTTGGCCTCATAGCTGCGCCCTGCTTCACGTGAATCCGCGATCTCGATCACCAGATCGACGTTCGAGCCGTGGTAATAGCCTTCGGCATCGGCAAGCGGGTGGGCAGGATCAAAGAGCTGAGGCAGCTCGCTGCGGTCCAATTGGGTGGGGCTGACGCGCACCTTGCCGGAACGGTTGCCAAAATCGACATCCTCTTGAAAGCTGACCAGCTTGCGCCGGTAACCCGGCGTATCGGCATTGGCGATATTCTCAGAAACATGGCGCAGTCGCGTCGCCTGAGCCTTCATCCCCGAGGCAGAAATCTGCGTCGCCGAAAGAAAATCGGTCATCATGAGCCTTAATATTTGCGGCCGATGCTGGTGCGCATCAGCGAATAAGTTGATTTGGTGATCGAGACGGCCAGATCGAATTCGCGGCGCGCATCGGCGATGCGAAACACCTCATCCTCTAGCGACACGGTGTTGCCATTGGGGGCGGGTTCACCCTCGGTGCTGATCCGGCGGGGGGCGCCCATGCCCCAGTTTGTTCCAGCAAGGTGATTGGCGCGGGTTGTGCGCATCGCGATCTGGGGCGCGCTTTGATAGTTCGCACCGAAGCTGGCCAGATCCATTGCAAGAAAGCCGGGCGTATCGGCATTGGCGACATTGGTCGCGATCAGCTTTTGGCGTTTCGTGCCATGAGCAATCAGGCTTTCCGCCATCTTCAGAGTTTCGATCCTGTCAAACATCTCATTCTCCGCATCGTCGATAACTCGGTCTTAACGGGAATTGGTTTAGAAACAGTTTCGACACAGCGGATTTTCAGACGGGGAACAAAGATGGAGCGGATTGCAGATATTGCCGCAAGAATTCGGCAGGAAAAATTTATCCGCTACTATGGTTTGGTGCATGCAATTCAGGGTGGCGTGGTGCTGGTCAGCGGGCTGAACAATCATGCAGCTTTGGGGGATCGCATTCTGTTTCACCTGCCCGGTGCCGAGCCGATTACCGGTGAGGTGGTGGCACTTCAGGCGCGATTCGCAGCGATTTTGCCCGAGGGGCCGGCAGAGGGGCTGCATATTGGCGCGCGCGCCGAGTGGCTGGGCGCGCCGCGTTTGACCCCGTCAGAGGCATGGATCGGGCGCATTATCGACCCGCTTGGCAAGCCGCTGGATGGGCGTCCCTTGGCGCAGGGAAGTCAGCAAATGCGCTTTCGCGCGCCGCCGCCGCCCGCCGCCGATCGCAAGCGCCTTGGGCCACGCCTTGATACAGGGCTGGCGATTTTCGATACAATTTTACCGATCGTCCAAGGTCAGCGCCTTGGCCTTTTTGCGGGCTCCGGAGTGGGAAAATCGACATTGCTGTCCGCACTGGCAAGGGGCGTTCATGCCGACGTTGTCGTGATTGCCATGATCGGAGAGCGCGGCCGCGAGCTGCGGGAATTTGTCGAATCGGTTCTTGGCCCCGAAGGGATGGCCAGGGCCGTCGTCGTTGCGGCAACCTCGGATCAATCCCCGATGATGCGCCGCAGATGTGCTTGGGCCGGTATGGCTGTCGCGGAATATTTCCGCGATCGCGGCCAACACGTGCTGTTCTTGGCCGATTCGATCACCCGCTTTGCCGAGGCGCATCGCGAAATCGCACTGGCCGCCGGAGAAAGCGCCAGCTATCGCGGCTTTCCGCCTTCGGTGTCGAATTTGATCATGGCGCTGGCAGAAAGATCCGGACCCGGACTTGAGGGGCAGGGCGATATTACCGCGATTTTCTCGGTCCTTGTGGCGGGCTCGGATATGGAAGAGCCGATCGCAGATATTTTGCGCGGTGTGCTGGATGGCCATGTCGTTTTGGACCGTGCTATTGCCGAAAGGGGACGCTTTCCGGCGATTGACGTGTTGCGCTCGGTGTCGCGTTCCCTGCCTCATGCGGCCAGCGCGTCCGAGAATGCGTCGATTGCGCGCGCGCGCACTTTGCTTGGTGCCTATGCCGAATCAGAGCTGATGATACGCGCGGGGCTATATGCCGCCGGAACCGATGAGGTTCTGGACGAAGCCGTTCGGATTTACCCAGCTTTGGATCGGTTTGTGACGCTAAATGCGCCTGCGGTCGCGCAAAGTTTCGCGCTGCTGAAAACGGCGTTGGGCCGCCCGAATCACTCGGGACTGGGTGCGTGATGCGCCAGAAACGAACCTGAAGTTGACGTAGCGGTAGCTTTTTCGCGAGACGACCGCCCTGGCGGCGTTAATTTGCACGATTTGTCTTAATGAATGTTAGCTTAGACACACCGCCCATTGCTTGTGGCAGGACGACTTGCAAACCTTAACGAGTTATTTTCCCAGGAGCAGCAATGGCGATTGGTGAGTTTTTTATTCGTTATCTACAACTTAAAGAAGTTTTAGCCTCGGATGATTTGTTACGGTTGCGAACTTTGCCCACAACCAGGGCCAGTTTCCGCTCTGGTGCTGTTATCGTCTCAAAAGACGAAGAGCTGACCCGCAGTGCCATGATTTTGCAGGGAATGGCCGCGCGTTCCTATCCCATAGTTGGCAAGCCCGATCATCATGTCATTACTGCCATCCACATTGCTGGCGATTTTCTGGACCTGAAGGGCTTTGCTTTGGGGCATCTGCGCTACCGGGTGATTTCGATGGGACCGACGAGCGTGGAGTTTGTCGCCCATGACGAGCTGAAGAAAGTGATCGAAGATTTCCCCGATCTGGCGCATCTTTTGTGGCAAACGACCGCCACCGACGCGGCGATTCACGAGCAATGGTTGGTTGCGGCGGCGTCATTGCGCTCGACCGCGCATTTGGCCCATCTGATTTGCGAGCTGTACACCCGGCAAAACCGGATTGGGGCTGCGCAAGGCGGTCGGCTGACCTTGCCAATTCTTCAGCGCGAGCTGGCAGAAATTCTGGGATATTCGCCGATCCACATCAACCGTGCCGTGCGCGATCTGAGGGACCGAGAGCTGGTGCGTTGGCTTGGTGCCGAGGTCGAGATCCTGGACTGGGACGAGCTTAGCAAATTGGCGCGATTTGACCCGCAATATCTGAACGAAAACAATCTTTAGCCCCGATCCCTGCGCTGACCTGCGCCTAATAAAAATGGCTATTGGCACAGCCGATAGCCATTTTTGCGGGCCTTGATGTCAAGGTGCAGGTGATCGTCATGTGCGGCATTCGATCCCGGCCCAAGCACGGTCGTGAAATACATGCAGGCCGTGCCACGAATCGCGGCCTGAAAGGCCTCGGTCATGTCGCCACTGTCTTGTCGGGGTGCGACGGTCAGGGTCTGGCCATCGTCAAAGATCAGGGCGGCGATATCAAAGGCGTTGCCAAGCGCATGTTCCGACACGTTGGCCGTGCTTTGGTTGCCGACGACGCCGCGGCATTGATAGGTCGAGCCGGGGGCGATTTCGCGCAGGCGCGGCGCCCCGGGCAACAGCCGACTTGCGGGCTGCACAAAATCTTTCAGCCAAAATGCCAGATGGCGGGCAGTGTCACAGCGCATCACCGGCGCACCTTGCAGCGTAATGCCGGGCAGGATTTCGGTGATCCTCACAGGGCGATCAATGCCGCAATCGCGGTTATCGGCCTCGGTTATGGCTGCCTCGGGCGCGTAACTTGTACCAAGGGTATGAAGCATCAGCAGGCAGGCTGAATAGTCGAAATCGCTTTCGCGCAGGCTTGTATGCTGGGGCTGTTCGGGCGCCACCGGGGGCGCGTCCGGCGCAGCCTTGGGTTGATCATCGACCGGGGTTCCGGTGGAATAATCAAGCGCGGAGGGTGCAGCTGGGGCGCCTTTGGCGGCAAGCCCGTCATGAGATACTGCGGGCTTGTCGGCTGGCGGGGCAGGGGCTTTGGATGCCTCTGGTATTTGCGGTTTGGGCTGGGGTCGAGGGGCCTGCGACAGATCGGGCGGGGCTGGGGGCGGGGTCTGAGCGGCAAGGCCTGAGCATGATAGCGCCACAAGGATCATTGCCAGCACCGCTCCGCCCCGCATCGCCTTAATTCCCTGCCGGAAGGGGGGAAGTCACCAAAGGCGCTATTCCCGCCGCGGCAGCTTGTGGCGTTGTGGGCTGCGGCGTTTGGGCAGGGGCGGGTGGCTCTGCGGGCAGTTTGGCCGCAGAGGTTGAGCGTCGCGGTGGCAGCGTCGGCGCAATTGCCGCCGCAGCAGTGCCGGCTGCGGGCAAAACTGCAGATGTCACCGGCTCATTGACCGAAACCGCTTCGGCAATCGCCTCGGACAGCAGGTCATCGCCCGCGACAACCGGCGCGCCGCCAGTTTGAGCTGCGCCACCCGGGGCAGCCGCCGCAGTCGTGGGCGTGGCCGCGATCCCAGCAGGGCCGGGCGTGACCGGGGTCGCAGCGCCATTGGCAACCGTCGTTCCCGATTGGGGCGCGGTATTGTTGATTGCCAGCGATTGCGGGCGAGCGGGCGGACGGATCGCGCTGATCGCGCTGGCAACCGTCGTGGCCGCAGTCGTCTTGTTTGCCCCAGCCGCAGCTGCACCACCGGTGACATCGGCAATGCTTACCCCCGGCTCAAGGAATTCCACGGTCGTGACCTTGGCTTTGACCATATGGGCCAGCTCACGCGCGTCCCAATTGGTCAGCCGAACGCAGCCATAGGATTGGTTCACGAAAAGCCGCGAGGGGGTTGCCGTCCCATGAATGCCGTAGGTCGGCTCGGATAGGTCGATCCAGACCTCACCCACCGGGCCATTGGGACCGGGCGGCACGATCAAAACCCGATCGTTATTGCCCTGCTTGAAGTTTTTGTTGGGGTTGTAGGTATAGGTCGGGTTCAGCGCGACGGCATCGACCGTATGCGTGCCATGCGGCGAGGGTGTCGAGGTTGAGCCGACCGTGGCGGGATAATCCGCGACCATATTGCCTTTGGCATCATAGGCTGCGACGCGGCGCGTGGCTTTGTCGACGATAATGCGGGTGACGGTTGCACGAATGGGTTTGGCCGGCACTGTGGCCTTGATCGTCACGCCCGGTTCAAATTTATGACCCGGGTTAAGCTTGATCAGGAATTTCTCATCCATGTGAAAGCGCTCGGCCAGCTTTTCCGAGATGCTGGTAAAGCCCTGAGAGGTCATCTTGGCTTTTTCGGCGTAATCGCTGGGAATATTGTCGACCAGACCATGGGCGTCATCTTCGGTGATCGTATAATCCATGGTCAGCGCTTCGCTGGCGAAGGGCTGTAGCAGCTGCCAGACAACCGGACTCATGCGGCCATCCATGGGCAGATTGGCCCGCCGTTGATACGCCTTGATCGCGCTTTCGCTCATGCCGCCACGCCAGCCATCGACCACGCCGGGCGAGATGCCAGCGCGGTCCAGCAGGATCTGGACCTTGGCGGTCAGTGCCGATTGCCCGGCAGGAAGATCACCCGAAGTGTATTCCGCCGTCTCGATATCCGCAGCCGAGAAATTGCGCGATTGGTTGCCCGGCGCAACGGTGGCCTGTGCAAAGGCCGGATGCGCGACAAAGGCAATTTGACCAGTTGCAGCGATTGCGCCGGCAAGGGCGATGCTGGTCAGATGGCGGGAAAAAGACGAGAGATGGGGCATTTGGGCTCCGGGCAGGCTCGGGTCAGTCAGACTGACAAATGAACCCTGCCGCGGCAGGTTGCAAGCGCTCCCGAATCAAGTTGCCTTGAGACGGAAGCGCTAAAAGACGGGCGGCTTAGAAAAGCGCGCTAAGAGTGTGACCTTCCGAGAAATACTGACGCGAAACGGCGATCGCGGCAGCATCAGCCCAGTTGGTGCGTTCGATGACCAGAACCGGCGCACCACGCTGCGCGCTCAGCGCATTGCTGACGAAATCGGATTTGACCGAAGTCGCCGAGACAGCAAGGTTGCCGTGGTTCAGCGCCACGTTTTCGGTCAGCCATTCAAACGCCGAAACCTCGGCCAGCTCGGCCTGTTCCGCAGCAGGTGCCGCTTCCAGGTTGATCCAGATTTCTTCGCCGCAATAGGGATTGTCGTCGGCGCTGAATTCGGCGCGGACTTCAAGAACCTCTTGGCCCGGCTTCAGCATCAGCAGCTGAGCGATATCGCTGGGGGGCGTGATCCGGCGCATGTCGATCAGGCGATAGCCATAGACCGCGCCTTTTGCCTCGATCTCGCTGCGCAGGAAGTTCTTGGGCAGGGTCGAGCTTTGCGGCGGATGCTTGGCAATGCGCGTGCCGACCTTGCGGCGGCGTTCCAGCAGCCCGCTGGCAGCCAGCGCGGTCAATGCACGGTTCACCGTCGCGCGAGCGCAACCAAATTCTACAGACAGTTCGCTTTCGGTCGGGATAAGCTGACCTGGACGCCAATACCCTCCGCGAATCCGGGACAGGACCTCGGATTGAACAGCCTGCCAAGTCATCATGCGTTGTGGTGTACGCACCGGATCTCCTGTCGTCAGCGTTTGTCCGACCTGTTTCGGTAGCGAGGAAAAAGCATTCATAATCGTCTCGGAGATTGTATTCGTTGTTTCTTAATCGCCCATAAAGGGAATATGTACAAGGATATGATATACTGAACGGATAAGTTCAGGTCATTTATACCACAATCGTCGTAGTCCGAAAATAAGGCGGGATTGACATTCCTGCGACAGGGTTCGAACCCTGCGACAATCAATTCCCTGAATATTCCCCGGAGCCGAGAATTATGTCCGACGCGACGACGTCACGTAGCCCTGCACAGGTCTCGACCGCATGGGCGGTGCTGATCGCGATCAGTGCATGTCACATGATCAACGATGTCATGCAATCTATGCTTTCAGCCATATATCCGCTGTTGCAGGAAGAATTCTCGTTAAGTTACGGACAGATCGGGTGGATGACCTTTGCCTTTCAGGTCACGGCATCCTTGTTGCAGCCTGCAGTTGGCATTGTGACCGATAAAAACCCAATGCCGCGATCCTTGTCTTTCGGGATGGGGTCAACCTTTGTTGGGGTCTTGTTGCTTGCAGTTGCGCATGACTATTACATGCTGCTGATCGGCGCGATGCTGATCGGTGTCGGCTCATCGATTTTCCATCCAGAAAGCTCGCGCGTTGCGCGAATCGCCTCGGGCGGCAAGTTCGGCACGGCGCAGTCACTGTTCCAGCTGGGCGGGAACTTTGGTCAGGCGATGGGACCGCTGCTTGCGGCTTTCGTGGTCGTGCCACTGGGGCGCCCGTCAATCGCCATTTTTTCGGCATTCGCCATGGCGGGTTCGGCGATTTTGTGGCGCATCGGCACCTGGGCCGAGGGTAAGCGCAAGGCCTCGGTCAGCCATGAGGCACCGCGCCTGCGGCTGCCGCGCAATAAAGTGATCATTGCCACCACCGTGCTGGCGATTTTGACCTTTACCAAGAATATCTACACCGCCAGCCTGTCGAGCTATTACACCTTCTTCCTGATGGAGCGGTTCGGCATCGGCACGCAGGCCGCACAGGTCATGCTGTTCCTGTTTCTTGCCGGTATGGCCGGTGGGGTTATGCTGGGGGGCATTGTCGGTGACAGGGTTGGCCCGGTCCGCGTGATCTGGTTCTCGATTCTGGGGGTGTTGCCCTTTACCTTGATGCTGCCGCATGTGGGTCTGGCGATGACCGGAGTGCTTAGCGTTGTGATCGGGCTGATCCTGGCCTCGGCTTTTCCTGCGATCGTGGTTTTCGCCCAAGAGCTGGTCCCGGGGCGAACGGGAATGATCGCCGGGATCTTCTTTGGCTTTTCCTTTGGTATGGGCGGAATTGCTGCGGCGTTTCTGGGCTGGGTCGCGGATATGCGGGGCATTGAATATGTCTATTGGCTTTGCTCATTCCTGCCGCTGATGGGTCTGCTGACGATTTTCCTTCCCAAGATGAATCGTCTATAGATCTGGCTTGTTTCGGGCGGCAGATCGCCGCCCACAAGACCGGAGGAAAGACGATGACCCAAGCGATCCGCGCCGTAGCGATTACGGCAGAAGCATTTGCCCCTTATGGCGAGCTGCTGACTGCCCGTGACGAGCCGACCAAGCTAATCAATGCGGGCCGCTGCGAGCGCCATCACGCTTTGGCCACGGTCGAGCGTCATGGCGGCGAGGCGATCATCTCGATCTTTCGTTCGCAGCCCATCAGCCTGCCCTATGACTGCACCCTGCTCGAGCGTCACCCCCTGGGATCGCAAGCGTTTTTCCCGATCACGCCGGGGGCCTGGCTATCGGTCGTGGCGCCTGACGAGGGGGGCAAACCCGGGGCGCCGCTTGCCTTTATCGTACCAGAAGGCATGGGCGTGAACCTGCGCGCAGGGGTCTGGCACGGCGTTCTGACGCCACTTGATCATGCAGCAGATTTTCTGGTGATCGACCGCGAGGGCAGCGGCGTGAACCTGGAAGAAGTCGAAATCGCGCCGGTCACGATCAGCCAATGACCCAGCCAGACCTGCAGTTCGAACAAGAGGCAATTCAGGCAGGCGCACGCCTGATTGCGGGGGTTGATGAGGTTGGCCGCGGTCCGCTGGCCGGGCCGGTGACGGCTGCGGCGGTGATCTTATGCGACAATCCCCCTGTGGGTCTGAACGATTCCAAGAAACTCTCTGCCAAGCGCCGCGAGGCCTTGGCAGATGAGATCATGGCCCGCTGCGACTGGGCCTATGCGCATGTCTGGATCGAGGAAATCGATCAGCTGAATATCTATCACGCATCGCATCTGGCGATGTGTCGCGCTGTCGAGGGCCTGTCCCAACAGCCGGATGTGGCGTTGATCGACGGCAATGCCATCCCGCGCAACCTGAAGATGACGGCGCAGGCCATCGTGAAGGGCGACGCGCGATCCATGTCCATTGCCGCCGCCTCGATTGTCGCCAAGGTGTTGCGCGATAGACTCATGGTGGATTTGGCGCAACAGCATCCGGGTTATGGCTGGGAAAGAAACGCCGGTTATCCGACCAAGGCGCATCTGCAAGCCCTGCTAGATCTTGGCGTGACCCCATACCATAGGCGTAGTTTCGCACCCGTCCACAATATCTTGTGTAAACCCTGAAACCCAACCAGTTGATTCAAAATAGAATTTGACGGCGAATCGGTTCTAAATCATCTTTAGCCCATACCAGATCGGCAAAAATGCCGGCGTTATGAGGCAGTCAATATGAAAACCCAATCGACTCGGCGCGCCGAGCCGCGCAGTCTACCTTTGAATCAAATCCTGGCGGGTGATTGCATCGAGGTGATGAATTCGCTTCCTGAAGCTAGCATCGACCTGATTTTTGCCGATCCGCCCTATAACCTGCAACTTCGGGGCGATCTGCATCGCCCGGACAATTCCAAAGTCGATGCCGTTGATGATCACTGGGATCAATTCACGGGATTTGCCGCTTATGACCAATTCACCCGTGAATGGCTGGCCGCTGCGCGGCGCCTGCTCAAGCCCAATGGGGCGATCTGGGTGATCGGGTCTTATCACAATATCTTTAGGGTAGGCGCCTCGTTGCAGGATGCGGGCTTCTGGATCCTGAATGATGTGGTTTGGCGTAAATCCAATCCGATGCCGAACTTCCGCGGCAAGCGCCTGACCAATGCCCATGAGACCATGATCTGGGCGTCGAAAAGTGAAAACTCGAAATACGTTTTTAACTATGAGGCCCTAAAGTCGCTGAATGAGGGCGTGCAGATGCGCTCGGATTGGGTGCTGCCGATTTGTACGGGGGGCGAACGGCTGAAGGATGCCAAGGGCGACAAGGCCCATCCGACGCAAAAGCCCGAAAGCCTGCTGCACCGTGTCCTCATCGGTGCCAGCAACCCCGGCGATGTCATCCTTGATCCCTTCTTCGGAACGGGGACGACGGGTGCGGTCGCCAAAATGCTGGGCCGGAACTTTATCGGCATCGAGCGCGAGGAAAGCTATCGCGAGATTGCGCAAAAGCGGATCGCGCGGACCTGGCCTTACGAGGCTGCGGCACTTGCAACGACTACCAGCAAGCGCGCCGAGCCGCGCGTGCCCTTTGGCCAAGTGATCGAACGGGGGATGCTGCGCCCCGGCGAAGAGCTGTTCTCGCTCGATAGCCGTCACAAGGCCAAGGTTCGCGCCGATGGCAGCCTGATCGGCAATGACATCAAGGGCTCGATCCATCAGGTCGGTGCGGCGCTTCAGCGTGCGCCCTCGTGCAATGGCTGGACCTATTGGCACTTCCGCCGCGAGGGCCGCATGGTTCCGATCGATACGCTGCGCCAGCAGATCCGCGCCGAGATGCAGGCCGAGGACAGCCCGCGCCCCAACTAATCTTTGGTTTCGCCGCAGCCCCTGAACTCTGCGAGTTCCGCGCGGATTTTGGGGGCTAACTTGCCCCGCCAGAATGGCTCAGGTCGTTCGGCGGGGCTTTTTCGCGTATTCAGCCCGTGTCAGGCCTTTGGCCACGGGCGCGTCGATCCCTGTATGGATCGAGGCGCCGATGGGCGGGACGGGGCGCGCTTTGGTTAGAGGGCCGCGTTTGGGTTAAAGGGCTGCGCGCGGCATCGGTGTTTCGGCGCGGGCATAGCTGCCCCAATCGCTGATTTCCGGATAGAATTGGCGCCGCCATGCACGCACGCGCGGGTTCATTCTTCTGCGCCAGACAGGCGGTATCATCGCAACAAAGGTCATGGCCGGATAGCCATAGGGCAGCTGCGGGGCCTCGTCCTGGTCATAGGTTTGCAGCAGCGGAAAGCGCCGATCCGGTTTGTAATGGTGGTCCGAGTGGCGCTGCAAGTTGATCAGCAGCCAGTTCGAGGCCTTGTGCGCCGCATTCCAGGAATGGCGCGGCTGGACATGCTCATAGCGCCCATCCCCCAGATGTTTGCGTGTCAGACCGTAATGTTCCACGTAATTGGTCAGCTCCAACTGCCAGATTGCGACAAAGGCCTGCCAGATAAACAGGGCAACGCCCTGCCAGCCGCCCAAAATCAATGCCAGCCCCAGCATCGCAAGTTGCAATGCCCCATAGCGCCAGAATGGGTTTTTGGCAGACCAGATCTTGCGACCCGTGCGGCTTAACCGCTTGGTCTCGACCTGCCAGGCGCTGCGTGGGCAATCGCGCAATACGCGCAGGAAATAGCGGTAAAACCCCTCATTATAGCGGGCGGAAACCGCGTCGCGCGGGGTGGCGACCCAAGAGTGGTGCACCAAAAGATGCTCGGTCCGGAAATGGGAATACAGGGTCGATGCCAACAGCAGATCGCCCAGCCAACGCTCGATATTGTTGCGCTGATGCAAAAGCTCGTGGGCATAAACCATTCCGATCGTACCCGAGGCGACGCCAATGCCGAAAAACAGGCCTATTTTTTCCCAGCCGCTCAGATGGTCGCTGTGGCTGGCATAGGAGATTGTGCCGAAAATCAGCAGCGCCTGCATTGGAAACCAGACCAATGTGATGGCGCGATACCAAAACAGATGCGCATCGGGGGTTTGCGGATCAGGATTGTCCTGATTGAGACCCAGCACCAGATCCATGAAGGTCACCAGATACCAAGCATAGGCGGGCAGGGTCAGAAACCACCATCCCCCCTTTACTGCCGCCAGCACCGTCAAGGGAACCATTCCCAGCGACAACCAGAAGGGCAAAGCATCGACGAAGCGGTGACGAAGGGGTTGAGGCATCAGACTTTCTCGGGTTTGGGGCCACGGTCTTTGGGGGCGTCTAGGGCCAGCGTGCTGGAATTGCTGGCAGTGGCCTTGTCAGCATGAACCCAATTGCTTGGCGCGGCCAGATCCCAGACTTTGCGCATCAAGCCAGGCAATGCGTTGGCATCGAAATCATCCAGCGGCGTCAGCTCACCCCGCTGTGGTGGCGCGCCAAGCGGCGCGGTGGCCACCGTCAGATCTAGGGTGAAATGGGTAAAGACGTGGCGAACTGTGCCGATCTCGCGCCAGCTGGCATCGGCGGGCGGCGAAAGGCTTGAGCCATCCCATCCGGATGAGGGAAAAGCCAATGTCCCCCCCAGCAGGCCCTTGGCTAATCGCCGTTCCAGCAAGACCGCGCCATTGGTAAAGCCGACCCAGGCGGTGCCGGTCCGATGTGGCTTTGGCTTTTTGGGCTCTTTGCGCGGCAGTTGGGCCGCAATGCCCAAAGCGCGGGCGCGGCAGTCGGCCATCAGCGGGCAAATGCCGCAAGCGGGGCTGCGCGGCGTGCAGATCGTCGCGCCCAGATCCATCATGGCTTGCGCGAAATCGCCTGGACGCTGATCGGGGGTCAGGGTGGCAGCCAGATCGCGCAACTGCGCTTTGGCGCGCGGCATCGGCTCTTCGACTGCGAAAAGGCGCGAAACGACGCGCTCGACATTGCCATCCACGACGGTTTCGGCCCGATCAAAGGCGATGGCGGCAATGGCTGCGGCGGTATAGGGGCCGATGCCGGGCAGGGCCAGTAACCCATCGCGCGTGTCCGGAAAGGCGCCGCGGGCAGCAACTGCGCGGGCGCAGGCCGCCAGATTGCGGGCCCGTGCATAATATCCAAGCCCCGCCCATTCGGCCATGATCGCGCTGTCATCCGCAGCTGCCAGATCCTCGACTTTGGGCCAAAGGGTGGTGAAGCGCTCGAAATAGGCTTTGACGGCGGCGACGGTGGTTTGCTGAAGCATCACCTCGGACAGCCAGACGCGATAGGGATCAGCGCTTCCCCCGCCTGGGGCCACGCGCCAGGGCAGTATTCGCGCATGGCGGTCGTACCAATCAAGAAGCGTCGAGGCTATCACTGTTCTTTCACGCAATTTTCAGATGCAAGTCTCTGGCATCCTGCGGCGGCGCAGTCCAGACTGCATCCGAAATAAGCGGCACAGCAACACCGAATGGCGGAACATGGCCCAGTCGAATGATTATAAGCCCGCCAAGCGCCGTATGCGCGGCTTTGAGGTGGCCTCATCATTGGTGGCGCAGCGGATTCGCAGCGTCGGCGAGACGCGCGGCTTTGCCGTTGCCCGCCTGCTGACCAATTGGGCCGAGGTCGTGGGGGCCGATATTGCCGCACGCACCCGACCAGTACGCATCTCGCATGGCCGCGGCATGGGCGCGACGCTGACGCTGCTGGTGCAGGGGGCCCATGCCCCGCTGATCGAGATGGAATTGCCGCGCATTCGCGAAAAGGTAAACGCCTGTTATGGTTTCAACGCCGTATCCCGGATTACGCTGACGCAGACCGCGCCCACAGGCTTTGCCGAAGGGCAGGCCCAGTTCACCCCCGCACCCAAGGCAGTCAAACCGCCTTCAAGCGATGATATCAACCGTGCCGAAACCATTGCACAGGGGTTTACAGACCCTGGGCTGGCTGCGGCGATCCGCCAGTTGACCCTGAACAACCTGTCCCGTCGGGACAATAACGACCGAAAGGCTCACAGATGACCCTCTACCGTGCCCTGCTTGCAAATACGGCTGCCGCCGCGTTGTCGGTGATGATGCTCGCGCCGGGATATGCGCAGGAAGCTACGCCTGCCGCTCCTGCACAAAGCGAAGCGGCCAAGCCCGCCGAAGGTGCCGCCGAAGCCATGCCCGAGGGTAAGGTGCTTGCCGACATCGTTCTGGGCAAAGAAGATGCGCCGGTCACGATGATCGAATATGCCAGCTTCACCTGCAGCCATTGCCGTGACTTTCACAACGACAATTTCGCCAAGCTGAAGGCGGAATATATCGATACGGGCAAAGTGAAATTCATCCAGCGTGATGTCTATTTCGATGCAGTTGGCCTGTGGGCGGGCGTGCTGGCACGCTGCGGCGGCGATGACAAATACTATGCCGTTGCCGATATGCTGTTTGCCGATCAGACCACCTGGCTGGCCGCGAAAACCGGTGATGAAATCGCCGCCAATCTGCGCAAGGTCGGCGCAAAGGCCGGCATGAGCACCGAGCAGATGGATGCATGCTGGGCTGACCAGCAGCAAGTTGCAGACCTGGTCGCGACCTTCCAGAAAAATGCAGGCGATGACCAGATCGAGGGCACCCCTACCTTTGTCATCAACGGCGAAAAGGTCAGCAACCAGCCGTGGGATAGCCTGAAAAAAGTTCTCGACGACAAGATTGCGGCCGCTGGCTGATCATGACGCCACTCGCCGGACTTAAGGTTGTCGAGCTGGCACGGATTCTGGCGGGACCTTGGTCCGGCCAGATTCTGGCCGATCTTGGTGCGACGGTCATTAAGGTCGAGGCCCCCGAGGGTGATGACACCCGCCGCTGGGGGCCTCCATTCATTTTGCATGATGGCGAGGAAAACGCGGCCTATTTCCACGCGGCCAACCGTGGAAAATCCTCGATCACGGCTGATTTTCGCACGGCCCAAGGCCAGCAAAAGGTGCGCGATCTGATCCGTGATGCGGATGTCGTGATCGAGAATTTCAAGGTTGGCGGCCTGACGAAATACGGGCTGGATTACGCGAGCCTTGCGGCGCTGAACCCGCGACTTGTGTATTGCTCGGTCACGGGCTTTGGTCAGGACGGCCCCTATGCCCATCGGGCGGGCTATGATTACATCATTCAGGGCATGTCGGGCATGATGAGTGTCACCGGAGAGCCCCAGCAGCAGCCCCAGAAAGTTGGGGTGGCCGTTATCGATGTCTTTACCGGCATCTATGCGACCGTAGGCATTCTGGCTGCCTTGCGTCAGCGCGATCAGACCGGGCGTGGGCAACATGTTGACATGTCGCTTTTTGACGTCGGCACTGCGGTCATGGCCAATCAGGCCATGAACTATCTGGCGACCGGAACCGCCCCTGCGCGTCTGGGCAATGCCCATCCCAATTTGGTGCCCTATGCGGTTTTTGACTGCGCCGATGGCTGGATCATTATCGCTACGGGCAATGACGGCCAGTTTCGCAGGCTATGCGCAATCTTGGGCCTGCCTGCGCTGGCCGATTCGCCGGATTATCGCAGCAATGCCGATCGGATCGCGCATCGTGATGCGCTGAGCGCGATCTTGAACAGCGTGACGAAAACCTGGACCCGGGATGGATTGCTGCAGGCGCTCGAAGCCGAGGGCGTGCCGGCCGGGCCGATCAATGACATGGCTGATGTCTTTGCCGATCCGCAAATCATCGCCAGAGGGATGCAGGTCTCGCCCGAGGGTGTGCCGGGCGTGCGCTTGCCCATCCGGTTCTCCGAGGCTGAATTGGCGCTGCATCGCGCCTCGCCCCGGCTAGGGCGCGACGATTAAAGCCCCAAGGCCGTAAGGCGGTTAAGCAAGGGGCTGGGATCGTCCAGCTCAAGGCGCACGGGCAGAGCCATGACCTTGGGGCGAAAGCTGCGGGGCAGGCGCACCGCATCTTTTTCTGTCGTGACCAGTTGTGCGCCCACAAGGCGAGCCTCGGTTTGCAACCGTGTCAGCATGGCGCGCGTGAAGGGCTGGTGGTCCTCTAGGGCTTCGGCCCGCACGATTTCCGCGCCCAAATTGGCCAATGTCGCGAAGAATTTCTGGGGATGTCCAATTCCGGCAAAGGCCAGAACGCGGTGACCTGTCCAGTCAAAACCCATTTGCAACGGCTTTAACGCGCCGGTCAGGTGGGGGATTTGCGCGATCTGCGACGACCAATTGTGCTGAAACTGTGCCTGAGCGGCCGCCTCGCCGATCGAGAGCAGCATATCGGCGCGCGCAAGACCCGTGCGGACGGGTTCACGCAAAGGCCCAGCCGGAAGACAGCGGCCATTGCCAAATCCGCGCGCCGCATCGACCACCACAAGTGACAGATCATGATGCAGCGAGGGGTCTTGGAAACCGTCGTCCAGTAATATGGCCTGCGCGCCCGCCGCCACTGCCGCGCGCGCGCCCGCGACGCGGTCATCGGCGACCCAGACCGGTGCAAAAGCTGCCATAAGCAGGGGCTCATCCCCGGTCTGCTCGGCCTTGTGGTTGCGTTCATCCACCAAAAGCGGGCCTTTTTCACTGCCGCCATATCCGCGCGAGACGACATGGACCGCGATGTCGCGCGCCAAAAGCATTTGGATCAGCATGATCGTGGTCGGGGTCTTGCCGGTGCCTCCGGCATTGATATTGCCGATGCAGATGACCGGCACGCCCGGTTTGATCCGCGCCCCACGCGCCAGACGCCGTGCGGTGGCCGCCGCATAGGCCGAACCCAGCGGGGCCAGCAAATTGGCGGCCACAGAGGGTTTGCGAAACCAGAATGCGGGGGCGTGGCGGCTCATGATTTGGGCTCCATCGCGGTCAGGATTTCAGAAACGATACGGCGCACGACCGCCGCGCCGCCCGTGCTGACAGTCCAGGCATTGCGCGCCAAAAGGGCGGCTTGCTCGGAAAGCGAAAGATCCGCCACGGCCTGTTTCAGCCCCGCCGCATCCGCGATCTTGCGTGCGGCGCTGGCGCCGTCAAGCTGGGCCCATTCGGCCTCGTAACCCGCGGGCAAAGGACCATGGATAATGGCAGAGCCAAGCGATGCGGGTTCGAACGGATGGCGCGGAGTAAGGCCCGCCCCCTCGATCAGCGTACCACCCATGAAACAGACCGGGGCAAGGCGGTACCACAGGCCCATCTCGTCATCATCCTCGGCGATCAGCACCTGATCATCGGGTTGGGGATCGTCGTCATCGGTGCGCAAGATCATGGCCATGCCCAGCTCTTCGCCCGCGCGCTGGACCTGAGGAAGAACATCGGGGGCAAGGCCTGCGATGATCAAAAGCGCGCGGTGGTTATATTGCAGCGCATCATGGTGGGCGGCAAGCGCGGCCTCGGCCTCGGGCAGGGTCGGGGCAGATGCCAGCCAGATATGGCGGCCACGCAATTGTTGCGCAAGCGCCTGACGTTCTGCCTCGTTGCCGCGCAGGGGGGCGCGGGTATCGGTGACGGGGCCAATCATTTCGATCCGCGCTGGGGTCACGCCCATCTTGCGGGCACAATCAAAGGCCTGTTGGTCGGGGGAAAGGATCTTGGTGATGCGCGCAAGCAGGCTGCGGTTCACCAAGCCACGCCAAAGACCTTGGTTCTGATGGGGCTCGATACGGGCTTCGGCAAGAATGATCGCCAGCCGTGCCTCATGTGCGGCCACGATCAGCGCGGCGGGCAGTTCAGAGCCAAGGATCAAAATCGCGGCCGGCTTGAGCTGCGCGAGGGCGGCGGCTGCGACGGCCGGTGCGTTCAGCCTGGGCAGGTTGACACTGCGCCCGGTGTTTGGGGCAGCGTCATCCGAGGGCTGGCGCTTGCCGCCGCTAAAGGCGATGCGCAGGTTCTTATGCCCCGATAAAAGCGCCGCAACCAAAGGCGTCAGCGCGCTTGGATCCTCTTCATCACTGGGCAGGTGGATCAGCAGTAAAGGGCCATCCCCCGATGGGTTGGGGAAGGCTTTGGGCATGGGGCTTGGCGTGCGGATGCCACGCAGCCACAACCAAAGCGCCAGATTACCAAATAAGGTGCCGTTTTGGGACATCCTCGAGGTCGCGGCGATCAGTTGATCAGGGCTTCGGTCAGGCTGCCCTCGCGCTCTTCATCGCGCAGACGGTGAAGATGGGCGATGAAATAGCGGGTATGGGCGCTGTCGACGGTGCGCTGCGCCTCGGCCTTCCAAGCGGCATGGGCTGAGGCATAATCGGGAAAAATGCCAACGACATGGACATTGTTGACGTCCTTGAATTCGGTGCGGGCCGGATCGACCAGCTCGCCGCCAAAGACCAGATGAAGACGTTGGGCCATGTGCTTCTCCTTTGGTGAAGATCGCGCGTAACCTAACTGAGGGGGCGGGGGGAACCAAGGTGATTTCGCCTGTGGCGCCGCCCCGCCATCGTAGGGGGCGGTGCCGATTGTGTGAATGCGGGGCGCGTATTGCGTCTGCCGTTTGCAGTTCGCAGATTGAACCTGTGGGGCGATGCCGGTGTTTTGGGTATTTTTCTGATGAAGAATGCGCATCGAGGCATGGCGTCAGATGATCTCCGTCGCAGGGCCAATTTTCATGATGTCTTAGCCGCGCGGCATCGGCATTCTTCGGTTGGGATTTGCGGGGTGCTTTTGCTTAATGACGGCGCTTGGAAAGGCACCGCCACCGCGGCGTTTATGATCGCACCGCGCTGTGACGCAGATCGGGGGGCGGGCGATGGCCGAGGGACGGGCGGCATATATCGTGCTGACATTCAGCACGATCATCATCTAAATTCGACTTGCACCAGCAGCACCGATCACAACCTACATCAAAACTGACGCTTTGAGCCCGATGCGGTCATTGGCATGTATTGCCGGGCGTGCTATGTTTTTCCTGCCCCACAAGGAGATTTATGCACAGAGGCTTCGATTAAACCGCATGTAGCGGCATCGCTCGGCACATAGTTGCCGAACCTTTTTGCATGATTTCTGTGGAGTTCTCATGGAGAACACAAACTTAGTGATCCGACCGTTTGATGCGGCAACGGATCTGAAAAAACTGTCCAGTATCTGGTTCGAAGCCTCACTGAAGGCACATCCGTTCATCGGTGAGGCAAAGCTGACCGAGCAACGCAAGCTGATCGAGGAGGAGTATCTGCCAAAGGCAGAGACTTCAGTGGCTTACCTCGACGGTGAAGCTGTTGGCTTCATCAGCCTTCTCGGCAGTTTCGTTGGCGGAATTTTCATTGCGCCAGACCGGCAGGGCTTCGGTATCGGGCGCAGACTCATCGCCGATGCATTCGCCAAGACGGGGAAACTGTCTCTCGAAGTTTACACCGAGAATGAGCAGGCCGTTCGCTTTTATAGGGGGATCGGTTTCTGCGAGGTTTCCCGACGCGATATCGACGACTCAGGCCTTCCGTTCCCGAACGCGACACTCATCTTGAAGGGGTGATATTTGGTCGGGTGGGGCTTCATTGCCTCGCCCGACCGCCCTGCAAGTGCCCGCTTCGTCCGCATAGCGGCAATTCACCACGATGATTTCCGTGAAGCTGGGTGATGCGGGTGAATGACGCAAGATGATGGTCGTGCTGAGTGTCAGCAATATCGCATGATCGCGGTCGTAGATCAGGGCTTTGGCTGGGCCGTTCTGGCACTTGCGGGCAGAGGGGTATCGGTGGGGTGATGTGGCGGATGCTGGCGCTGTCACATCATGGCAATAAGGCTGATCCCACCTAAGACGCCTGCAATGGTGGCTCAGGGATTTGCGCTCGGGTCAGATCTGCCACGACACGGTTTTGTCGCGGCGGATCCTGGTTGATCAGGCAAGTTTGGGGGCGGTGAACAGCGCGGGGTAATCCATCAGCATGTGAGCGGCCTGACGCAGGACAGAGGCGGTACGGGGATCGCTGGCATTGCGTTGGGCTGCGGTCTGAAGCGCTTGGCCCGCCCGCATGGGGGACTGCTGAAGCCGTGCCAGTCGGGCAAGTGCAACTGTCGTTGCCCGCTGTTGCTGTGCCGTCTGCCCTTGGCGTCGGCGTAGGTTTTGCAGCAGATGGATCGCCTCGCCCACCGATTGCAGCGCGCGGGCGGTGGTCTCGGGGCCGGTGATCGAGGCCAGCTGCGCCCCCGATTTTTCGCCCATGCGAATCAGGCGCAAAAGCCTTTGCACAAAGCGCGCAGACCAGTTGCCCTCATCCAGCTGGGCGGGGTTGGCCTGAGCGCTGGCCTCGAGTTCGGACAGGATCATGGCGTAAACCGTTGTCGTGCGGCGGCGCTCATCGGTTGCGAAAACGGTGCGGAACGCAAGATAGGCAAAAGCCGGGCCCGCGATTACGGCCAGCGCCCGCGCCAGCGAATCGCCAAAACTGCCGATGGCCGGATAGGTTGGTTGCAGCAGCAAAAGAAAGACCATCGCATAATCGGTCGCGCCCGGCGCCGTTTTGCGGTGAGCCAGCAAAAACGGCGTCACCAGCAGAAACGGCATCATCAGTAGGGCCATTTGCAACGAGGAATGCGCGAATGGCCAGGCCATCCAAAGGCAGATCAGCGCGCCGATGGCCCCTGCCGTTTGGCCCAGACCGACGCGCGCCATGATCCAGGCAGGATTGTCGAAGGTCGAAAAGACCGAGACCATCACCGATGTTCCCAGCAATAATAGCGACCCCGCAGGCCATTCGGTTATTGCCCAGAATGCGCCCAAAGCCATCAGGACCAAAAAGGTACGCAGCCCGGCCTGACGCGCGCCGACCCAGTCGCGATGCTGGGGCGAATGGATCGGGTTCACGGGCGGCACGCGCATGGCCCCGGCCTTGGCCGTCGTGTCGATCCGGCCAATCTGATAGCAAATATGGGTTAGAAAATCCCGCAGCTTTGCCGATTGGCTTAGCTTGATTGCGGCCTCAAGCGCGGGAATGGCCGCGCCTAGCCCGGCGCCGCCGCGCAGCAGATCATTTGCCGTTTGCAAATGTGAGGCAAGTTCGATCGGGCGCGGCTCGGGGGTCGGTTCGGCCAGCAAGATCAGCTCGGTGGTGGCGGTCAGCATCTGGCGCAGCTCGTGGCGCAGATGGCGGTTTTGCGGGGTGGCCGGCGCGCGCGGATCAAGAGATTCGTCCAGCAGCGCCGCGCGTGACAGCAGATGATCAACCGAAGGCGGCTCTTTCCCGGTCAGTTGCGCCACTTGCACAAGAAGCGCATCCGCCAACAGGCGGCGCGCCGCGCTAAGGGCTGGACTGTTCGAAAGGCTTTTGCTGCCAATCCAGCCCACCGCAATGCCCACGACAGCCCCCAGCAGAACCGTCAGAAAGCGGTCGACGCCAAGTGCCAGCTCGTGCCCCGCGACGGCGTGGCCCAATAGCGCCACCATCGCCGCTGAATAGCCCGCAAGCAGCACCCCATAAGCGCCATAGCCACGGATGATATTGCCGATTCCGGTGCAAAGCCCGACCCAAAGCGCCAAGAGAAAGCACAAAAGCCAGATCGAATCATGGGCAATGGACAAGATGACCAAGCCAATGGCCGTGCCGATCAATGTGCCGATCAAGCGGTTGGCGCTTTTTTGGAACAGCTGCCCCCGGGTGGGTTGAGCTGCGGCAAAAACAGTCATGGCCGACCATTGCGGATGCTCGAGCCCGATCAGCAATGCCAGAACAAGGGCAAGGCAGGCGGCAACAGTGGTCCGAAACGAAAAGCGCAACCGTTGCTGGTCGAAACCAAGCCGCGCAAATATCGCTCCGCCACTCGGCTTTGGGCGCGAGTTTGGCATCGGTCGACTCCGGGAACAGGAATTTGCCGTAGATGCGCCTAATGTTAGGCCATTGCAACATTTTGGAAATCGCGATTGCGCGAGGAGTGTCGGATTTTTTGCCGAGAGTCCCGGTTTCGTCCCCGCAAGGGCGCAATTCGCGCCCCTTGTCTGGGTTCAATCAGGAAATGGTGCGGGCGGCGGGACTTGAACCCGCACGGGCTTACGCCCCAGGGAGTTTAAGTCCCATGCGTCTACCATTCCGCCACGCCCGCGTTGTGAAATTCCTAGCCTGCCGCAGAGGGTTAGGCAAGCAGGCTTGGAAGGGCTGAGCATCAATAGCTGCGCGTGGGCCGGTCAAAGACCTTGCGCCCCATCAGGCTGCCCAGAAGATCGACCATCAGCTTGGCGGTGCGACCGCGGTCATCCAGAAACGGGTTCAGCTCGACCAGATCCAGCGAGCTGACCAGCCCGCTTTCATGCAGCAGCTCCATGACCAGATGGGCCTCGCGGAAGGTGGCCCCGCCGGGAACCGTCGTGCCCACGGCAGGTGCAATCGATGGGTCCAGAAAGTCGACATCAAGGCTGACATGAAGCAACCCGTTTTCCGCAGCCACCCGTTCCAGGAACTCGCGCAAGGGGGCGCTGATGCCGCGCTCATCCAGAACACGCATATCGTTGACGATAATATCCGTCTCGCGCAGCGCGGCATTTTCAGCGGGATCGACGCTGCGGATACCGAACATGCAAATGTTGCGCGCTTCGATAGGGGCGGGAAAGGGCGCCAGTGGGGCAAAGCCCGGCCGGCCCGCCGCATAGGCCATGGGCGTGCCATGCAGATTGCCCGAGGTCGTGGTCTCGAATGTGTGGAAATCGCTATGGGCGTCCAGCCAGATCACGAATTGCGGCCGCCCCGCCGCTTTGGCATGGGCCGTGACCCCGGCAACCGTGCCCAATGACAAAGAATGATCGCCCCCCAGAAAGACCGGCATCCCGTCGGACATGGCGGCGGTCGCGGCGGCGCTTAGTGCTTCGGTCCAGGCGATGGTTTCGGGCAGATGATGGATGGCGGCATTGGCATGGGTTTCGCCCCGAGGGGGCAGGGGGGCGACATCGCCGCGATCTTCGACCGTATGGCCCAGCTCGGTCAATGTCTGGGCAATGCCTGCGATGCGATAGGCCATCGGACCCATCTGGCAACCAGCGCGACGCTGGCCTTCGTCAACGGGTGCGCCAATCAGGATGCAATGGGTCATAGTCTCTCCGAAGTCTGGATGTTCACAGCGATTTTGCCGGGGATGGGGGGAATGTCCACTGCCCAATCGGATCTTGGGCGCGATCAGCCTGGGTGTTCGCCATGAGAGAGCGTGAACGACATTCCTGAGTAGATCTGCCGTCTGTTAGGTCCGAAGGGGATACCAAAGCAAGAGGCGATGCGCATTTCGCAGGGCTGCGCCAAGAAAAAACGCCCGGTCAAGCAGCAGCTTTGACCGGGCGCAAGATATGCTTGGGCGGCAAAGAGCCGCGATCACAAGGGATCAGTCGCGAATGCCCTTGAAGCGCTCTTGCCATTCCTCGCGCTGCTCGTCGCTGATCTTGGCAAACAGCACCTCGGGGGTGGTAAAGGCATGGCCGGGCGCAAGCAAAGCCAAAGAAGCTGCGACATCTTCGGGCCAATCGCGGTTGTCCGATTGCATCCCCGCCAGCATCGCATCGGCTGCAAATGGGATGAAGGGGGCAGACAGAACCGCGTAAAAGCGGATCAGGTTCAGGCCAAGGCGAACTTGCGCGGCGGCCTTTTCCGGGTCGGTCTTGAAGGTCGACCAGGGGGCCGCGGTTTGCAGATATTCGTTGCCCAAGACCCAGATCGCGCGCAGCTCTGCCGCGGCCTTACGGATTTCGGTATGCGACATATAGCCTTCATAGGCGCGCAGACGCGTGCCAAGATCGGCGATCAGCTTTTCCTCTTCGGGGCCATAAGTGCCACCCTCGGGCACGACCTCGCCGAATTTCGAGCGGCAGAATTTGGTGATGCGGCTGACGAAGTTGCCAAGCACATCGGCCAGATCCTTGTTCACCGATTGCTGGAAATTGTCCCAGGTGAATTCGCTGTCGCCCGATTCGGGGGCATGGGACAGCAGCCACCAGCGCCAGTAATCGGCAGGCAGAATCGACAGGGCCTGATCCATGAACACGCCGCGCCCTTGGCTGGTCGAGAACTGGCCGCCGTCATAGGTCAGGTAGTTGAAGGATTTGATGTAATCCACCAGCTTCCACGGCTCGTTCGAGCCAATGATCGTCGCCGGGAAGGACAGGGTATGGAAGGGGACGTTATCCTTGCCCATGAACTGGGTATAGGTCACATCCTCGGCACCCTCATCCAGACGCCACCAGCGGCGCCAAGCGCTGTCAGGCTGGCCCTTGGCGTCGGTCCCCTCGGCGGTCGCGGCGATATATTCGATCGGCGCATCGAACCAGACGTAGAAGACCTTGCCCTCCATGCCCGGCCAGGGCTGATCGCCTTTCTTGACGGGAATACCCCAGTCCAGATCGCGGGTGATGCCCCGATCTTGCAATCCGTCGCCATCGTTCAGCCATTTCTTGGCAATCGAGGTCGTCAGGATCGGCCAGTCTTTCTTGCTGTCGATCCAGGCCTCGATCCGGTCGCGCATGGCGCGCTGCTTGAGGTAAAGATGCTTGGTCGCGCGCACTTCGAGGTTGGTCGAGCCTGAAATGGCCGAGCGCGGGTTGATCAGATCGGTCGGGTCAAGCTGCTTGGTGCAATTCTCGCATTGATCGCCGCGCGCCTTGTCGTAACCGCAGTTGGGGCAGGTGCCCTCGATATAGCGGTCGGGCAGAAAGCGGCCATCGTCGATGGAATAGACCTGCTTTTCCTCGACCTCGCGGATATGGCCGTTTTCCTCGAGCTTGCCCGCGAAATGCTGGGTCAGAACGTGGTTGCGCTCGCTAGAGGAGCGGCCGAAATGGTCAAAGGACAGGCCAAAGCGGCGGGCGATATCGGCCTGAACCTCGTGCATCTCGGCGCAAAAGACCGCGACGGGTTGGCCCGCTTTCTTCGCGGCCAATTCAGCCGGGGTGCCATGTTCGTCGGTCGCGCAGATGAACATGACCTCATTGCCACGACCCCGCAAATAACGGGCATAAAGATCGGCTGGAAGCTGGCTGCCCACCAGATTGCCCAAATGCTTGATGCCGTTGATATAGGGAATCGCTGAAGTAATCAGATGCCGGGCCATTTACGCGTCCTTTGGATGTCGCAACGGGTTTATCGCTGCGGCGTCAAAAATGAAAGTGTCTGCAAAGTCACGGGCTGCGCGAGTGCCGCAATCAACCGTCGGTTGTGCAAAACTGAGTTGATACTTGTGCGCAGCCGCCGTCTGGATCGGGGCCGGTCGCATTGAACTTCAAATCGAGATGATTACCTAGGTAACGAATTTGCGACAGATGCGCCAAGGCGCTGATGCGCGCATCCCAATTATATAAGTTCAATTCATTGCAACGTCAGTCCCCCTCATTCTATCTCGCGCTTTCGGCAACTTTGGTGCTTTTGCTGGTGTTTCGTGACATCGCAGCCCTGATCCCGATCGAGAGTTTTTACAAAGAGGGGCGCAGCATCGAGCTGTCCTCGGCGATATTGCTGTTTCTGGCGGCATTCCTGTGGGTTGGGCTGCGCCCCGATGGCGGGGATCGGCGCAACTGGCACATTCCGGTCATCCTGACCCTGATGGCGCTGCGCGAGCTGGACTTTGACAAAAGACTGACGGCCGAGGGGATCTTGCAGTTGCGCCTTTATTCTGGCGCGAACCCACTTTTGCACAAGATCGTGGGGCTCGCCGTCATTTTGCTGATCCTGATCTGCGCTTGGCGGCTGTTGCGGCACAATCTTAGGCCTTGGTGGCAAGGGCTGGCCCAGTTCCAACCCACAAGCTGGCTGGTGCTGGTGGCGGGTAGCTTGCTGGTTGTCGCCAAGACCATGGATGGTTTTGACCGCAAGATTGCCAGTTTCGGCCTGAGCATCGAGCCCGAGTTGGCACAGGCGCTTGGGCGCAGCGAAGAGCTGCTAGAGCTGCTCATGTGCATGGTGATCATTCAGGCGGTCGCCTATTACCGCCGTCCGGTACCGCATATCCGCAATGCCCGGTCCCTGCAAAAAGCTTAGGGCAGCCTTTGGCGGTGTCATGCACAACAAGATCCGGACGGCTGCACATCCACGCGCGATAACCAGGGGCATAAGCGGGCACCCAGGACATCAAGCAGGTCTATCGCAACAAGAAAGGGCCACCCTTGGGCGGCCCTTTTCGATGTCTGACGGCTTCGAGCCAGCCTTAGCGGCGGCGGTCGCGGCGCGCGCTCATGGGTTGAAAGGCCACGCTGACATGAGCCTCGCAATAAGGCTTTCCTGCCTGGCTTGGCATGCCGCAGAACCAGAACTTATCGGTTGCCGGATCGCCGATCGGCCATTTGCAGGTCCGCTCGGTCAGTTCCATCAGCGACAGTTTGCGCGACTTCTTTTCGATCTCACGCACCGAGGCCAGCGTCTCGGGGCTGATCTCGTTGGCCGAGGGTTGCGGCGGCAGGGGCTGGCCTGCCGGAATGATATTGCGGCGCGGATTGAAGGCCGCCGGTGCAACCGGTGCCTCTGCGCTTTCGGGCGCAGCCTCGACCGGGGCCGGTTTCGCGGCAGGTTCAGCGGCG
>NZ_DALZMB010000006.1:0-32068 GCF_032007265.1 Paracoccus sp. (in: a-proteobacteria)
GCCAATTGGATAAGATCGGTGTCGAGATCGACGTCACCGCACGGACCAGCGACCTTTCATTTGCGGCGCGCCAGATGGTCGAGCTGGCCAAGGCGTTGACACTAGAGGAAACCGTCTCGCGGCCGTTGGTGATTTTGCTGGACGAGCCGACATCGGTGCTGAATGGACATGACATTGACGTGCTGTTCAAGCGCGTGCGCTCGCTGAAATCGCGTGCCAGTTTCGTCTTTGTCTCGCATCGTCTGGACGAGGTTCTGGCCATCTCGGACCGGGTTTACACCATGAAGGATGGCGAGGTCGTAGCTGAACATAATGCCAACGCGGTCAGCGGGCCCGAGCTGCACGAGATCATGGTCGGACGGGGGCTGCAATCAAGCTATTATAAAGAAGACCGCCAGTTGCCACCCCAAAGCGAGATCGTGGTGGATGCCCATCAGCTTGGCCATGCCGGGGCCTTTCACGCCGTCGATCTGCAGATCCGTGCCGGTGAAATCGTCGGCATCGCGGGTGTCGTCGGTTCGGGCCGCGAAGAGGTCACCCGCGCAATCGGTGGCTTTCTGCCTTGCAGCGAAGGCCGCCTGACCATCAAAGGAGAGGATGTCCATTTCCAAAATCCCGGCGATGCCGTGCGGCGCGGTATAGGCTATGTCCCGCGCGAAAGGCGGGTCGAGGGGTTGGTGATGTTTCTGTCGATTGCCGAAAATATCACATTACCCGACCTGTCGCCGGTGATGCGTCACGGGCTGATCGACTACGGTCGCGAACGCAAATTGGCCAGCGAGTGGATCCAGCGCTTGCGCATCAAGGCACCCGGGCCCGACATCGCCTGCCGAAAGCTATCGGGGGGAAATCAGCAAAAGGTGGTGCTTGCGCGCTGGATGACGGCGGGATCGCGCATCCTTATTCTGGATCACCCTACGCGCGGCTTGGATGTCGGCGCCAAGGAAGAGGTCTATGAGCTGGTCCGCGAGTTGTCGGCACAAGGCGTCGCCGTCTTGCTGATCTCGGATACGCTCGAGGAAACCATCGGTCTGTCACATCGCGTCTTGGTGATGCGTGACGGCGCGGTGACGGCGGAATTCGACGCGGCCCCGGGCAAAAAACCCGATCAGGTCGATCTTGTACGCGCCATGGTTTGAGTGGGGGATTATGATGAAGAATACCTTTCAGACCGCTTTCTCGTCAGGTTGGCTCACCGCCGCCGTTCCCCCCGCTCTACTTGTCATCCTGGTGCTAATGATCGGGGTCGCGGCCCCCGGCTTTCTGACGCGCGAGACGCTTTTGCTTCTCATGTCGAATACGGCTGTGCTGTTCTTGCTTGCGGCGGGGGTAACTTGCGTCATCTTGATTGGCGGAATTGACCTTTCTATTCAATCGATTGCCTCGCTTTCAAGTGTGATCCTCGCACAGCTTTTACCCACGATCGGTGTGCTGGCCTTTCCGGCCGCGATCCTATCGGGGTTGGTGTTCGGCATCATTAGCGGTGTGGTTCATGTCAAACTCAAAGTGCCCTCATTCGTGGCCACTTTGGCCACAGGGGGCGTGGTTGCCGGAATAGCGCTTTGGTTTGCTGACGGACGTGCCATCACCATCGAGGCCGAGGGCCGCGCCTATACCGCATGGATCAACGGCACCTTTCTTGGGTTGCCGGTGGTGCTTTGGATCTCGGCTCTGCTGGGGGCGGGGGTTTATCTGGCAATGCGCTATACCTCTTTTGGGCGCCATAGCTTGGCGGTTGGGGCAGGCGAGCCCGCAGCGATCGCCGCCGGCATCAGGGTCGATCGCGTCAAGATCACCGCCTTCGCCGTATCGGGGACATTGGCTGCCATTGCTGGGGTGGTTTTGGCCGCGCGCCTTTCCAGTGGCTCACCCAATCTGGCCAACCAGCTGCTGTTACCCGCCATTGCCGCGGTGATCGTTGGCGGGACGGCGATTACCGGCGGCATGGGGGGGATTGGCCGCACCGCCATCGGTGCGCTGATCATTGCCATCGTGCGGATGGGCATGACCTTTGTGGGCGTGAATATCTTTGCGGAAAACGTTGTCTTTGGCGCGGTTTTGATCCTTGCCGTGGCCATTACTATCGACCGCAGCAAAATCGCAGTAATCAAATGACCGCGGCCCGCGCGGCCCATGAACAAGGCCGCGCAACCCTGCGCGGCCTTGCCCGACAAAGCGCGAATGAATGGCCAGCGGGATTACATGGTATCCAAGCCGATCAGCTCGATCTTGTAGCCATCGGGATCCTCGATAAAGGCGATATGCGTCGTGCCATGCAGCATCGGTCCCGGAGGACGCGGGATCTTGGCCCCTTGGGCAGCCAAGGCGTCACAAACGGCATAGATGTCGTGCACACCCAGTGCCAGATGACCAAACCCTGTCCCCAGCTCATAGGGTTCCTCGCGGCCCCAGTTGTGGGTCAGCTCAACCACAGTATCGCTTTCCTCGGGGCCATAGCCGACAAAGGCATTGGTAAATTTGCCGCCCGGAAAGTCCTCGCGGCGCAGAAGCTGCATTCCCAGAAGCTTGGTATAGAAGTCGATGGAACGGTCCAAATCCAGGACTCGGATCATTACATGCATCATACGAAATTTTGCAGTCCCGACACTCATTCCGAATATCCTCGCGTAAGATACTGTTTATACGTTTGTTTATGGTGATAATGACGCCCGGTCTTGCGGCGCCACCTTGAAGTTAACAGCCAGTGTTGTATGATAACCATGTCATCGGACAAAATGTCCAGAACTATCCCGAACGCTGCCGGACAAGATCAGTCTTCGGCAGCTGACGGGGCTGGGACGGTGGCCTTGCTCTTGCAGAAAAGGAAATCAGATGTCGCTCAAATTGGATAAGGTCGATCGCGGGCCGCATCTGTCGACGCTGGTTGCAAGCTCGATCACCCGAGAGATCGCGCAGGGGCGGCTTAAGGCTGGCGATCAGTTGCCCACCGAGTTGCAGCTGTCGAAAACCTTTGGTGTCAGCCGCAATGTCATCCGAGAGGCGATTGCGCGGCTTCGGTCCGAGGGGCGGGTCTGGACCCGGCAAGGTCGCGGTGCCTTTGTGTCGGACGAGGCAGATACCTCGGTGCTGACGGTCGATCTGAACATGGCAGCCGAAGGCGAGGCCTATCGCTCGCTGTTCGAATTGCGCGGCATCCTCGAGGTCGAGGGGGCAGGTCTGGCCGCGCAGCGGGCCACCCCGCAAGACCTTGAGGCGATGAAACTGGCCGTGGCAGCCATGCGCGCCGCACCTTACGGCAGCGTCGCATGGCTGCAGGGCGATCTAGAGTTTCATCAGGCGATTGCGCGGGCGACGGGTAATGATCTGATCGTGCAGTTTCTGACGGTCGTGGCTGAAAAGGTGCGCGAAAGCATTCTTGCCTCGGGCCATCAGCGCGCCTCGGAAGAGCTGGCAACCAACACGCTGGCTGAACATAATGCCATCTTGGACGCGATTGGCATCGGCGCGGCACCGGCCGCACGCCGTGCCATGGCGGGCCATCTGCGCCTGGCGGCGACCCGGCTGGGACTTGACGGGTTGGGACTGGATGGCAAGGAAGAGTGATCGCGCAAATTCCGTGGCGTGCTCAGAAAGAAAAGGCACAGCATGTTCAAGTACCTTTCCCAGACCTCAAACCTGCGCAGCGAACTGGTCAATGCTTTATTGGCCCGTATCGAAAGCGGTGATCTGAAGCCGGGGCAGAGGCTACCTACCGAGCAGGTGCTGATGGAGTCCGCGGGCGTAAGCCGGACCATCGTGCGCGAGGCTTTGGCCACGCTGCGTGCCAAGGGGCTGATCACGACAAGGCAGGGGCTGGGTGCCTTTGTCGCGACAGAACCGCTGCCGCGCACTTTCTCGATCACATCCGCTGATCTGGACTCGATTGACGAGGTGCTTCGCGTGCTTGAATTGCGCCTTGGCGTCGAGGCCGAGGCAGCCAGCATCGCCGCGCAGCGCCGTACACCCAGCGATCTGGCCGCAATGGAGCAATGCCTGGACGCACTGGATACCGCGATTGCCGCAGGCGAGAACGGCGCGCAGGAAGATTACGCTTTTCATCGCGCCATTCTGGCGGCCACGCAAAATCCGTATTTCACCCGGCTTTTCGACACGTTCGGCGGCGCGATGATTCCGCGCCAATGGTCCAGCCACGCGCATATGAGCCCGGCTGAACGCCAGCGCCACCACAGCCGCGTGCGCAAGGAACATCTGGCGCTTTTCCTTGCGATCCAAGAGGGAAACGACAAGGCTGCCAGCAAGGCTCTGCGCAATCACCTTGACCGCAGCGCCCGCCGCTTTGCGCTTTTGCGGCAGCTGTCCCCTTTCGAGAGCGGCTGATGCAGGGCAATCTTATCGAGTGAACCAGACCGAAAGGACCGAGGCTGATCATGGATTTTATGGCGCGCGCAACTGCTTTGGTTGGGGATATGATGGTGATGCTTCGGCGTGGACATTCACCGCGTCAGCAAGCGATGGGCCGCACCCCCACTATTCCCGATGCGAAAAAGCAAGGGATCATGACCCTGAAAATGCCAACCGCAAAAGGCTGGGCACCGGGTCATCTGCCGCGTGCGGCCGCGGGGCTTAAGGTCAATGCCTTTGCCTCGGGTCTGGATCACCCGCGCTGGATCGAGGTTTTGCCCAATGGCGATGTGCTGGTGGCGGAATCCAAGGAAAAGCCCGGAAACCCCAAGAGTTTGATGGACCATGCGACGCAGGCCACGATGCGCCGCGCGCGGGCCATTGGCACCAGTGCCAATCGCATCACTTTGTGGCGCGACAAGGACGGCGATGGGGTGGCCGAGCAACGCGAGCTGTTTCTAGAGGGGCAGAACCAGCCCTTTGGCATGGCGCTTGTGGGGAATACTTTTTACGTCGGCAATACCGATGGCATCGTGGCCTTTCCCTATGAAACGGGGGCGACACGCATCACTGCGCCGGGCCGCAGGTTGCTTGATTTTCAGCCCGGAGGTCACTGGACGCGCAGCCTGATCGTGTCGCCGGACCAAACCAAACTTTATGCCGGTGTCGGCTCGCTGACCAATATCGCCGATCAGGGCATGGCGGTCGAAGAGGGGCGCGCCACGATTTGGGAGCTGGACCTGCCAAGCGGGGCCTCGCGCGTGTTTGCCTCGGGGTTGCGAAATGCGGTCGGCATGGCCTGGCAGCCGCAAACCGGAGCCTTGTGGACGGTCGTGAACGAACGCGACGGTTTGGGCGATGAAACCCCTCCTGATTACCTGACCTCGGTGCGGGACGGTGGCTTTTACGGCTGGCCCTTCTGCTATTGGGGGCAAACCGTTGATGATCGCGTGCCCCAAGACAGCGCCATGGTGGCCAGCGCGATCACGCCAGATTACGCGCTTGGCGGGCACACGGCCTCGTTGGGGCTGTGCTGGATGCCAGCGGGCACCTTGCCCGGCTTTCCGGACGGCATGGTCATTGGCCAGCACGGTTCGTGGAACCGCTCAATCCTTAGCGGCTATCGCTTGATTTTCGTGCCGTTCGAGAATGGTCAACCCTCGGGGCCACCGCGCGATATTCTGACCGATTTCCTGTCTCCGGATGAGAAATTCGCCTATGGCCGCCCCGTCGGCGTGGCGATCGGGCCGGATCGGGCGTCTTTGCTGATGGCCGATGATGTCGGGGATGTGATCTGGCGGGTCAGCGCGGCTTGATGCAATCGCCAGTGCCCTGTGACAGGTTTGATCAGTCCGCGTGCTAAACTGCGCGGCACGAGCGATGCAAGACGGGGCACGGGCAATGCGGCTGGCAATTCTGACAGGGGTGATGATCATGGCGTTGAATGGGGCACAGGCCTCGGTGATTGGGGCTGTCGAGGCAGGGGATCATGGCCAGCTGAGCAAAGCACTGGCTGCGCACGAGCCACTTGAGGCGCGCAATGCCAAGGGCCAGACCGCTTTGTTGGTCGCCGTCTGGAAAAACGATCTTGCCGCCGCAACGCTGCTGATCGATGCCGGTGCGGATGTGAACGCATTCGATCAGATCAAAGACAGCCCCTATCTGGTTGCCGGGGCGCAGGGACGCACAGATATTTTGCGGCTGATCCTGGCGCATGGTGCGGATCTGAAAAGCACCAATCGCTTTGGCGGGACAGCTTTGATCCCAGCCGCCGAAAAGGGCCATCTTCCGGCAGTGGAAATGCTGCTTGCCGCTGGGGTGGACCCCAATCACGTCAATGATCTTGGCTGGACCGCCCTTCTCGAGGCGATCATTCTGACCGATGGCAGCCCGGTCTATCAACAGATCGTCGCGACCTTGCTGGCCGGAGGGGCTGATCCGAGCATTGCTGATTTCGAAGGCGTCACCCCGCTTCAGCATGCACGTGCGCGCGGCTTTACCAAGATGGTGACGCTGATTGAAGCAGCAAACGCGGGCAAATAGCACTGTTTTCGTCCTGCCTGCTCTGGCCAAGCAACGGGCGTGGCGCAATCTTCAGGGTTTACGACAAACGTCTGAGATTGCCGTGATTTCATTGGCTTCCACCCTCAAGCGCATGAACCTAGCGTTGAGGGAGAGCAGGATGACACATCAGGATAGGATTTCGGACCATCCCGTCGGACGGCTGGTACAAGACGTCGCAGCGGGGCTGATCGGGCATCAGCGCATGGCCGAGCGATTGGTCATCGCGCTTCTGGCGGGGGGGCATGTGCTGCTCGAGGGGCCACCTGGCATCGCCAAGACCCGCGCGGTCAAGCGCTTGGCCAGCCACCTTCCGGGCAAACATGCACGTATCCAATGCACGCCCGATCTTTTGCCGTCTGATTTGACCGGTACGCAGATCTTTCGCGTTGAAACCGGGGGCTTTGATTTTGTGCCCGGTCCGTTGTTTCATTCTTTGGTGCTGGTCGATGAAATCAACCGCGCGCCTCCCAAGGTTCAATCGGCCCTGCTAGAGGCCATGGCCGAACATCAGATCACCACCGGTGGCGTGACCCGCGCCTTGCCCGATCCGTTCATGGTTGTCGCGACCCAGAACCCGATCGAGCATGAGGGGACCTTTCCCCTGCCCGAAGCACAGATGGACCGCTTTTTGCTGCATCTGTTTCTTGACCTGCCCGGCGCAGAATCCGAGCGCGCCATCTTGGATCTGGTCGAGGCCGAGGCCCTTTCTGCGCCCGAAACGGCCGTGTCGATCATCGCGGAAAGCGACCTGCATGCAGCGCGTGCTGCGGTGGCGGCGGTGCATCTGGCACCCGCGCTTAAGGATTTCATCGTGCGGCTGGTCATGGCAACGCGCAGCGGCGGCGCCGTTGCGCAATGGGTTGAACATCCGGTATCGCCGCGCGGGACCTTGGCGCTTGCAAGTGCAGCCAAGGCGCGTGCCTGGCTGCATGGCCGCGATCACGCTTTGCCCGAAGATGTCGAGGATCTGGCCGAAGACGCCTTGGCGCATCGCCTTGTGCCCAATTGGCAGGCCGTCAGTGACGGCCGCAGCGGCCGCAGTCTGGTCGCCGAGGTTCTGTCCCAGGTCCGGCCGTGGTAGTCGCCAAAGGCGCTACTCGTACGACGATTGCCCCGGCGCTTGATCACCCCGGCTTGCGTCTAAGCGCGGCGGAACTGATTGCTTTGCGCCCCGCCCCGCATTCCAGCCGTCAAAGGCCCGCAAGCCGTCGTCCTGGCGCAATTGCCGCGCGCGTTGCCGGGCAGGGCATGGATCTGCGCGAGATCCGCGCCTTTTCGGATGGTGACGATATGCGGCGCATCGATCCGGCGGCCACGGCGCGCACGGGCCAGCTTCATGTGCGCAGCTTTCACGAAGATCGCGATGACACCACGCTTTTGGTTGCCGATTTCCGCCATGCGATGCTGTGGGGAACGGGCACGGCGCTGCGTTCGGTGCGCAGTGCAAGGTTGCTGGCGCAGATCGGCTGGCAAGCGGTGGCGCGCGGCGGCTCGGTTGCAGTGATGGCCGTGGGCGATCAGGGGATGCAGACCGTCAACGCCGGCACCGGGGCCGTTCAGATGCAATCGGTGGCTGCGCTGCTTGCTCAGGCCCATGATGGGGCATTGGCGCGAGCCAGCCACGGTCGTGGCCTTGAAACAGGGACCGAGGGGGGGCTTGCCCCGGCCTTGGCGCAAGCTTTGCAAATGACCCCGCCCGGCGGGCAGATCCATCTTGCAACCGGTCCGGACGGGTTGGACGGTGCCGAGCCAGGGCTGCTGCGACTGGCCAAGGGCCGCGCGATGGCCGTGCATGTGATCCTGGATCCCGCAGAAACCGCGCCACCCTCGAATGTCGTGACTGTGCGCCATGGCCACAGCACCCGCCACGGTCGCCTGACCCCCTATGATGCGTTGCCCCTGCTGACGCATCTGCGCGGGCTTGGGCTTGCCGCCTTCAGCGTCGCCCCCGATGAGCAAGCCCCATGAGCCAAGAAGAACTGCTTGCCGCCCTTTCACCCAGCCGCCTTCCCCCCCCGCTTTTGACGCTGGATTGGCGCGAAATGTTGGCGCTGGTGGGTTTGGGGCTGCTGCTCGGGTCTTTGATCATCTGGCTTTCGTCACCGTTTCTGACGCGTCGTCCGTCATCGCGCGCCATGATCCGCGCCACCCGCGGTCTGGAGGGGCAAGAGCGGCTATTGGCCATCGCTCGGCTATTGGGATATCTACCCAAAGCTTTGCGCCCCGCCGCTTACGGTGCCGCGCCGGTTCCCCCAGATGATCAGATCGAAAGACTGGCGCGGGGCGGTAAATGAGCTTTGCCTTCCCATTGGCCTTTGTGCTTTTGCCACTGGCTTTGCTTTTGCGCTTCTTGCCGCCATCCGCCCCCCGGGGGGGGCTGTTGGTCCCGGCGCATGTTTTCACCCATTTGACCGCCGAACGAGGTGCCGCGCGTAACATCTTGTTGCCTGCGCTGGCATGGGGACTTTTGGTGCTGGCATTGGCAGGACCACAAATCAGCCGTCAAAGTGATCTTTTGCCGGTTTCAGGCCGCGATATCGTTCTGACGATCGACCTGTCCGGCAGCATGCTGAAAGAGGATTTCCAGCTTGATGGCCAAGCCATCTCGCGCCTGGACGCGGTGAAGCGCGTGGCGTCGCGGTTTGTGGCGGCACGCAAAGGCGACCGGATCGGCCTAGTGATCTTTGGAGAGCGCGCCTATTTCGCCCAACCCCTGACCTTTGACGTCGAGGCCGTCGCCCACGCCATCGACGAGGCGCAGATCGGCATTTCAGGGCGCGCTACGGCCATATCGGACGGGCTGGGGCTTGCGATGAAACGGCTTAGCCAAAGCGAGGCCCCAAGCCGCGTGGTGGTTTTGCTGTCCGATGGGGTCGATACTTCGGGCAAAGTTCCCGCACTGGATGTTGCGCGTTTGGCCGCAGAACATGGCATCCGCATCCACACGATCGCTTTGGGGCCCGAGGATCTTGAGAACCAGCCGAAATCGCGCGATGCGGTAGATACCAAAACCTTGCGCGGCGTCGCGGATATCAGCCATGGCACCAGCTTTCGTGTCCGCGGGATGGAAGATCTTTTGGCCATGGCCGCAACCCTTGACCAGTTAGAGCCCAGCCCCTCAGCCCGCCCGCCGATGCGTTATTGGCAATCCTTATGGCACTGGCCGGCGGCCCTAGCGCTGTTGGTTCTGGCCTTGATCGCCTGGAGGCGCAGATGATTTTGCTGCGGCCCTGGTGGCTTTTAAGCCTTGTGATCTTGCTGGCTTTGGCTGTGATATTGTGGCGGCGTGGCCCCGATGCGGGGGGCTGGCAAAGCATTATCAGCCCGCAGATGCGAGCTGGGTTGATTGCTTTGGGCCAATTGGGTGCCGGTGCGGGTTTGCAGGGATTTTTGCCGCTGATCGGGGCTGCGTTTTTGGCCCTTGGTCTGGCTGGTCCGGCGATTCCGCGCGCTGATGCCCCGGTTTTTGCGCAAAGCGATGCGGTGATTATCGCCGTGGATATGTCCCCCTCGGTCGCGCAAGGGCCGGGATTGGCCGATGCGCAGGCTGCGGCTGCGGGCCTGTTGGGAAGCTTGGCGGGCCGCCCGGTTGGGCTGATCCTTTATACGTCCGAGGCCTATTGGGTCGCGGCGCCGACGGCGGATCCGGCCACTTTGGAAAGTCAGATCTCGGTGCTGGACGCACACACCATGCCCGATGAGGGCAGCCGTCCGGCCGGCGCGATGGCCATGGCCGCGCAGATGTTGGCGGGATTGAAACGCGCCGATCTGGTTCTGATCACCGATGGTGGCGGCTTTGATAGCGCCGCCCGCGCCGAGGCCGCGCGCCTTTCATCGGCGGGGGTCCGGGTATCAGCGCTGATTGTTCCGGGCAATCCTCCTGGCACCCCCGAGGTCTTGCCCGAGTTCCTGAACGGCCCCGTCAGCACCTTTGACGCCCCCGCCCCGATTAAACGCGCCTTGGTGAGTTCGGGCCTTGCCCGCGACGATGCATTGACCGCTTTGCAATATCGCGATCTGGGTCCTTGGTTTGCGCTTTTGGCCCTGATCAGCCTGATCCCCTTCTTTCGGAGGCAGGCATGAGGCGGGTTTTGCCCTTGGTGCTGGCGCTGGCCTGCCTTGTCGTCGCGGGGCCTCAGGCCTTGGGACGGCTGGCGCTTTTGGCGGGCGCGCCGGGGATTGCTGCGCCTTTGCTGTCCGGACCGGTCGAAAAGGGGATCGCTCATTTTCGCGCCGGCGATTTTGCCCGCGCTGACGCGGAATTTGCGCAGGCCGGTCGCAGCCAGACCTTCAACCGCGGGCTCAGCCTTGCAGCATTGGGGGAATATCCCCTTTCGGTTGCCTATTTCGATGCCGTGATCTTTGTTAATCCCGCCGATGCTGAGGCGCGCCAAAACCGGGATCTGGTCAAGGCAATGTTCCCGCCACATCAGGGCGAAAGCATCGTGCCCGGCCGCATTATGGGCCATGGCGGCGGCGAGGGCGCGCCGCAAATCATGCTGAATGCCGCTGGCGCCCAAGAGCCCGAATGGCAGCGCAAAATCGAGGCGCGCGGCATCGTCGCCAGCGATGAATGGCTGGCTACTATCTCGGATGATCCCGGCGAATTTCTAAAGTTGCGGCTGAAGGCGGAATATGACCGCCGGGCCGGGCAGGGGCTGATCCGCCCGCGCGAGGTCGAACCATGGTGATCCGTTTTCTGTTCTGGGTCATGCTTGCATTCTTCAGTGCAGCACCCGTCAGCGCCAAAGACAGCCTGCGCCTGATCATCCCCGAGATGAAGCCCGTCGTTGGCGAAATGATCCCTGTCACGATCCGGGGCGAATATGACGGGGCGATTTCGCTGTCCACGATTACTTTCCCGGATTCGCCCAGCTACGACTGGATTCAGACCGCGCGCGACCGTTGGGCGCAAGAGCGGGTCGACGGCAAATTGGTCGGGGTTTTCGAGCGTCGCATTGCGCTTTTTCCGCGCCTTCCCGGAACGCTGACCATCGGTCCTGTTACCCATCACCTGACCAAGGCCGAGGGGATGACGCGCCCAACCTATGATGTTACAGCCCCATCGGTATCTTTGTCGGTCACGCCCTATCCCGGCGCGGGCCGCCCTTTGGCCGCGCGACACTTCACCGTTCAGGACGAGTTTTCCGAGGATCCGGCCAACCTTCGTTCGGATGAGACCTTTATTCGCCGCATCACGCTGAAGGCCGAGGGGACGATGGCGCATCTGCTGCCGCCCCGGCCGGAAATCCGCGAACCTTGGCTGATCACCTTTACCGCCCCCGAGATCCGCGAAACTCGCCTGACCGCAGAGGGGCCGGTGGCGGTCGTCATCTGGGAATGGAGCATGCGTCCACATACGGGCGAAATGGGGGCACTGATGCCGATCCAGTTCCCGTGGTTTAACACGCTGATCCGCGAGATGCGGGGTGCCGTCACCTTGCCGGTCCAGATCGGTTATGGCGGCTACGGTGACAATATTAGCGGCGCTGCCCGCCCACCCGCCCAAGTGGGCCTATGGTCTGGGGCGCTGGTCGCGGGCGGTGCCCTTGTGGCCATGCTGGTGGCGTTGCAAGGCTGGGGTATTGGCCGCGACGGTTGGCGCAATCTTAAGGCTCGACTGTGGCGGCTGACCCCCAATCCCTATCGGCGACAGGTGCAACAAGCGGCGCAAAGTGGCGATTTGGCGGCGCTGCTTCACGCGGCAAGCGATTTTCTGGCCTATGATCAAAAGCGCGGAAAAACCTTTGATGTCAATGCGCTGTATGAGCTGAACCAGCGCATCTATGGCGCTGACAGCGATCATCGGCCTTTTGACGCACAGCGCTTTGTTTCGCGTCTTTTGCGCAAGACAAGGCCGTTAAAGGCAGGACATTAGCACCCGTCCGTCATGACAGCGTGCCATGCCTAGAATACAAATCTAGGACAGATCTCTGGACGCATGATTGCCTTCGACGTTAAAGGGCGGTGTACAGGTTTGTGCCATCACCCCGGCCCAGACGATACCAGCGGCCTGACGGGCGGAAAGCGAGAATGCCCTTGACCCATCCCCAAGCCCCCGCCGAGGTGGCGGCCCGCCCCGCTTTGGAACTGATCGAGCTGGTGCGCCGCTTTGGTGACCGTGAGGTCCTGTCCCGGATCTCGCTCTCGGTTCCGGCAGGCCAGATTACCTGTTTGCTGGGCGAATCCGGCTGCGGAAAATCAACCCTTCTGCGCTTGATCGCCGGGGTGGATCAGCCCGATGGTGGGCGGATCTTGATGGATGGCGCACAGATCGTTGGCCCTGGCGCCTTTACCGAACCTGAAAATCGCAAGATCGGTTTCATGTTTCAGGACTACGCGCTTTTCCCGCATCTTAGCGTGGCGGAAAACCTTGGTTTTGGTTTGCACGGCCTGTCAAAGGCCGAACGCAGCAGCCGCATCAGTGATCTGGCCGCGCGCATCGGGATCGCGCATTTGTTGACGCGCTATCCCCATTCGTTGTCGGGTGGCGAGCAACAGCGCGTGGCCTTGGCCCGTGCCTTGGCGCCAAAGCCCAAGATCTTGTTGATGGATGAACCTTTTTCGAACCTTGATCAGGGCCTGCGCGAAAAAGTTCGCCGAGAGACCGTCGAGACGCTTCACAGTCTTGGCGCGACTGCGATCATCGTCACCCATGATCCACAAGAGGCCTTGGCGGTCGGGCATCTGATCGTGTTGATGCGCGACGGGCGAATCGAGCAGACCGGAACGCCCTTTGACATCTACGACAACCCACGCTCGGCCTATGCTGCCGAATTCATGGGCCCGTGCAATCGCCTGACCGGGATCTGGAGCAAAGGGGCTTTGGAAACCCCGATTGGTCGCTTTTCCGGCGATCTTGCCTTGGCCGAGGGCACTTTGGCCTTTGCCTGCATCCGACCTCAGGCGCTTTCGCTAGGCCCGGATGGTGAGGGCATTTCAGCACGTATTCTTGCCAAGACCTTTATCGGAGAAAGCGAGCAGATTGACCTGCTGGTCCATCCCTTGGGCGAGGCATTGCGCATGCATAGCCATGTGCGCATCCCCATGCCGGTCGGTGCGCGTGTCGGATTGCGGTTGAATGGCGCACAGGTCCATCTTTTCGAGCAGGCAGATCGTTGAAACTGCGTCAACTTGCCGCAGTAAATTCAAACTTGATTAAAAAGATAAACTACCTCAAGACTTGCTGCGAATGTGGGAACATTACCCAGGCCTTCCAGACGAAAGACCGCAAAATGAAGATTGACCGCAAACTGTCGCAACTTTTTCTGGCAGGCACCGTCCTGGCCGCAAGCGCGGGTAGCTTGGCTGCTCAGGAGCTGAACCTTTACACCTCGCGCGAGCCGGGTCTGGTCGAGCCGCTGCTTGATGCGTTCACCACATCAACCGGGATCAAGGTCAATACGGTCTTTCTGAAAGACGGTCTGGCCGAGCGTGTCGCATCCGAGGGCGAAAGCTCGCCCGCCGATGTGTTGATGGCCGTTGATGTCGGCAATCTGGCCGATCTGGTCGACAAAGGCCTGACCCAGCCCGTCGAATCCGAAGTGCTGACCAAAGCCATCCCCGAGAACCTGCGCGATCCGGGCAATCAGTGGTTTGCTTTGTCGATGCGCGCCCGTGTGATCTATGCCGCCAAGGATATCGAATTGGCGAGCATGACCTATGAGGACTTGGCCGACCCGAAGTGGAAGGGCAAGATCTGTATCCGCTCGGGCCAGCACCCGTATAACACCGCGCTGATCTCGGCCTTTCTCAGCCATCATGATGCCGCTGAAACCGAGGCATGGCTGACCGGCGTCAAAGCCAATCTGGCACGGCAGGCGGGCGGCGGTGATCGCGACGGTGCCAAGGATATTCTGGGCGGGATCTGCGATATTGCCGTCGCAAACTCGTATTATGTCGGGCTGATGCGCTCGGGCAAGGGCGGGGACGAACAGCGGGCCTGGGGCGATGCGATCAATGTCGTGCTGCCCACCTTCAAGGATGGTGGCACGCATGTGAACATCAGCGGTGCAGCCGTTGCCAAACATGCCCCCAACCAGGCTGAAGCAGTCAAGCTGATCGAATTCCTGGCCTCGGACGAAGCACAAAAGATCTATGGCGAGGCCAATTTCGAATATCCGGTGAACCCGGCCGCAACCATCGACCCGATCATCGCGTCCTTCGGCGAGCTTAAAGTCGATCCGGTGCCGCTGACCGACATTGTCAAAAACCGCAAAGAGGCCAGCGAACTGGTTGATAAAGTTGGTTTCGATAACTGATTGGCAAACCTGCCGGATCGGGCAGATGCCTGAAACCTGATGAGTTCAGTCGTAAGTAAATCCCGTAAGCTGACCAAACCCTTCCGCAATGGCGGTGGGGTTTGGCTTTATGCGTCTGTGCTGATCGCGGCATTGGTGATGGTGCCGATGGTGGCGCTGATCTGGCAGGCCGCGCAGGGCTCGGACGGGCTGTGGTCGCATCTTTTGGCCTATGTTTTGCCCCATGCTTTGGGGCAAAGCGCGATCTTGATGGCGGGGGTTGGTGTGCTGGTCGCGGCGATCGGCACTGCCAGCGCCTGGCTTGTGACCGCTTATGAGTTCCGGGGGCGGCGCTTTCTGGAATGGGCGCTTTTGCTGCCTTTGGCGGTGCCCACCTATATCGTGGCCTATGCCTATCTGGATCTGCTGCATCCGCTGGGGCCGGTACAATCGGCGCTGCGTGATCTGCTGGGATATGACAGCCCGCGCCAGTTTCGATTGCCCGATATTCGCTCGATGCCGGGTGCGATCATCCTGCTTAGCCTGGTGCTTTATCCCTATGTCTATCTGCCCACGCGGGCGATGTTCATGACCCAGGCCGCCAATCTGGTCGAGGCCGCGCGAACCCTTGGCATCGCGCAACGCCATATCTTTTGGCGTGTCGCGGCACCTTTGGCGCGCCCCGCGATCGCGGTTGGCGTCAGCCTGGCGTTGATGGAAACGCTCAATGACATCGGTGCCTCCGAGTTTCTGGGGGTGCGTTCATTGACGATTTCGATTTACACGACATGGGTCACCCGCTCGGACCTGCCGGGGGCTGCGCAGATCGCTTTGGCGATGATCGTTTTGGTGATCGCGCTGATCTCGCTTGAAAGATGGGCGCGCAGGCGCCAGCGATACAGCATCAGTGCCCAACGCGCTCGCAGTTTTGCGCCCAAGCCGCTGGGGAAAAGGGCAGGGGCGCTGGCATTTGCCCTTGGATTTTTACCGGTTCTTTTCGGCTTTCTGATCCCGGCCGGCTTTTTGGCGCTTGAAGCATGGACGCGATTTCAATTCGCCGGCATCTCGGTCAAGCTGCTGCAAGAGGCGCGCAATACATTTGCAATTTCTGCGCTGGCAACTGCGGCAGTGCTGATTTGTGGGCTGATCATCGCCTTTGCAGCCCGCGCCTATCCTGCGCGTGGTATGGCCATGATCCAGCGTGGGGCGACGGTGGGATATGCCATGCCGGGAACGGTTCTTGCGCTTGGCGTGCTGATCGCTGCTGCAAGCTTTGATCGGCTGATTGACCGCAGCGCGCAGGATTGGTTTGGGGTATCGACCGGGCTTGTGTTGATCGGCTCGGGGATCGCGCTTGGCTATGCCTATCTTGTGCGTTTTCTCGCGATATCAGTCGGCTCGGTCGAGGCGGGCTTGACCCGCATTCCACGCAGCTATGATCAGGCGTCGCGCACGCTTGGCCGGGGGCTTAGCGGCACGTTTCGCGATGTGCATCTGCCCTTGTCCAAGGCGGCAATTGCGGCGGCGGGACTGCTGGTCTTTGTCGATTGCATGAAAGAGCTATCGGCCACGCTTTTGCTGCGCCCGCTTAACTTCGAAACCCTGGCCACCCATCTTTATGGCGAGGCCGCGCGCGGCACCTATGAGGAAGCAGCCATTGCTGCTTTGGCCATTGTTGCCGTCGGTATCTTGCCGGTGATCTTGCTGGCCCGGATCGGACGGACCGAGCCGGGCGCCTGAAATCCGCCTGTCAGGCCAAGGCCTTGGCGATCTGCGATAATGGATGGCTCAAGCTTTGGCTGCCAAGCCGCTTGGCCTGGCAGCGACAGGAAAATCCGCTTGCCAAGACGGGTGCATCGGGTCTGTCTGTGGCAACGGTGGCACGCCATGATAGATTGTAAAGGCGCCTCGAGACCGGCTGGTGTCGGTTTTGGTGGCCAAAAAGACCCGCCATCCCACAACATCCGCTGGCCTTTGCCGTCGCGCTGACCCCAAGCGCCTGAAATACCTCGACCCAAAGGTGACCCGTTTGGGGCAGGGCAGAGGCTTCGGTGCAATGGGACATGATCTGGGGCGCAAAGTCCTGAGCGATCTGAGGGAATGGCCGGGATTTTCTGATCTCATTTGCCAGAAATTCTTGGGGCAAATCGACGCGCGGCGGCCTAAAGCCCGCCTTGGGATAGTCCTGGCGCAGCATCATCACAAAGGCCGGATCAAGTCCGATCAAGGGCCGTCCGCTTGCGCCTGCCTGCCTTAAAAGGCGCATCAACTGCTCCGCCATTTCCTGAAACTCGGCCATCGCCCCCATATTGAGCGCAGCCTTGCCAGCGGGGTGCATCGGCACGATTAGCGGATGATAACCGAGCGCGCGAAATGCCACGAGCGCGTCGCGGGCCAAAGCATCGTCAAACAGCGCGGTAAACCAGTCCTGCACCAGCAAGACGGTGTTTTCGGGCAAAGGCCCGCTCAGCTCTGCTGCGCTCACCATCACAGAACGGGGCAAAGGGCGCGCAAGTGATTTGGGCAGATCGACCGCATCCAAAAGCCGCGCGCCGATCCGGCGGCCAAGGGGCCAAAACGGCCGCAAGAGGCGGGCAAAGCGCTGGATCGTTGGGCTAAGGCGCTCGCCCATAAGCACCAGCCGGTCGGGCAGGGGGCGGCGCGCCTTGCGGTAATGTTGGGCATAAAAGGCGCTGCGCATGCTGGGAATATCGACCTGAACCGGGCAGGTCGAGGCGCAAGCCTTGCAGCCCAGACAGCCATCAAGGGCAGCAAGCAGATCTGGAGTGATGTCCTGTTCCTGACCAGCCTCGCGGGCCAGATGCCACGCGCGCAATGCATCCGCCCGCCCCTTTGGCGATTGGCGCAGATCGCCTGTCGCTTTGAACGAAGGACAGATCGGTGTTGCCGCCTGATAGCTTAGGCATTGGGCGTTCCCATTGCAGCGAAATGCCTTATCCAGCGGGTCATCGGAATGCGTGTTAAAGCGACGAAACGGGGTTGTTGCGATCCCCATCAGGGGCTTTTTCAGGCTGACCAGCTTACCCGGATTGAATTTTTCACCCGGATCAAATGCCTGTTTGACCTGACGCAGCGCGTCATAGGCTGGGGCGCCGATCCATTCTGGCAGATAGGCACCGCGCATCCCCTTGCCGTGCTCGCCCCAGAAAATGCCGCCATGTTTGCGCGTAAGTGCAAAGATCGCATCCGAGACAGCAACCAATCTGTCGCGATCCGCAGAGGTATCGATATTCAGCGCAGGCCGAATATGCAGGCAGCCGACATCCACATGGCCGTAAATGCCAAATCCCAAGCCGTTCTTTGCAAGGACCGCCAGAAAGTCATCGATGAATGCGGGCAGGTTTTCGGGCGGCACGACGCAATCTTCGACAAAGGCGATGGGCCGGGCATCCCCCTCGACCTTGCCCAAAAGCCCAACCCCTGCCGAACGGATCGCCCATAGCTCGCGGATTTCGGCCAGATCGCGGGCCTGATGCAGCGCGATTTGCCCTTGCAACTTGGTCAGGCGCGCCATGCAGGTCTTTACTCGGCCCTCGATCTCGACCGGATCATGGCCATTGAATTCGATGAACACATAGGCCACCGGGCCGTTGGGGCGCAGGTTGGCGGGAAGGCGGTTCAGGATGCCCGCTTTGGATGCCAATTCCTGAACCCATTCATCCATCACCTCCACTGCCGTCGGATCATCGGCAAGCAGCGGGCTTGCCGCGGCCAAGGCATCCCGGAAGGTTGCGAAGCCCGCGACGATCAGGCGCTTTTGCGGTTCGATCCGGCGCAATTTGACGCGGATCGAGGTGATGGGCCCCAAAGTGCCCTCTGCCCCCAAAAAGAGACGCCACCATTCGAACCCGCCAGTCTCGGGGCAGGCGCGCTCTAGGTCATATCCGGTAAAGCGGCGATTAAGGCGTGGCGTTGCGGCAATAAAGGCCTCGCGGCCGGCATATGCCGCAACCCTGGCCTGATCCAGCATCGGCTGCGCCCAGTGCGGGGCTTGCCCCAGGCTAGAGATCAGCCCTTCTGCATGCGCGATTTCCAAGCCCAGAATATTGTCCGATGTCTTGCCGTATATGCGCGATCCCTTGCCAGAAGCATCGGTCGAGACCATGCCGCCAATCGTGCATCGCGACGAGGTCGAGGTTTCGGGCGCAAAAAACCAGCCCTTGGGGCGCAAGACCTCATTGAGCGCATCCAGCACCACGCCGGGCTGAACATCGGCCCAGCCCTCCTCTTCGTTGATGTCTATAACCCGGGTCATATGCCGGCGCAGATCAAGGATGACGCCCCGGTTCAGGCTTTGGCCATTCGTGCCGGTCCCACCGCCGCGGGCTGTCAGGGCAATTTCGGAAAAGCGCGGCTGCGCCAAAACCCGCAGCAGGCGGACAATATCCATACCGTCGATCGGGGCGACGATCAGATCGGGGGTGATTTGATAGATCGAATTATCCGTCGACATCGCCGCGCGCAATGCGCGGTCGGTTTCGATTTCGCCCAGCACGCCTGCGCTGCGAAGGGCCGTGGCCAGTTCGTCATAAAGATCGGTCATCCGGATAATCCAAGTAAGGCCCATACTTGAACCACAGAATGATGCATCGTAAAAATAGAATATAATGAAGATAAATTCGCAAAATACGAATATTAACCTGCGCCACTTGCGCGCCCTTCAGGCTGTCGCCCAAGAGGGATCATTTGCGCGCGCGGCCGATCAGCTGGGAATTGTGCCCTCGGCATTAAGCGAGGTCATTCGCCAGCTGGAGGATGCGGCAGGCATTGCGCTGTTTGACCGCCGGATGCGCCCGCCCGTGCTGACGCCCGAGGGGCACGCTTTCCTAAGCGATGCCCAGCCTGCGTTGCAGCAATTGGATCTGGCGCTAGAGCGATTGCATGAGGCAAGCGATCTGGCACGCGGTCGCCTGAATGTGGGCGCCTCGCCCTCGGCAATTGCAACTTGGGTGGCCCCGGCGATCCGGCAGTTTCGTCACGACCACCCGGCCATTTCAATTGGCATTCACGACAGCCCTGCGGAAAAGCTGGCTCAAATGGTGATCGAGGGCACGTTGGATCTTGCGGTTGGGGGCTATGCGGGTGCCTCGCCCTTGCTTGAGTTGACCCAGATCGCAACCGACCCATTTGGGTTAGCTGTCCATGCGGGGCATGCTTTGGCGCGCCGTGATAGCCAGATACAGCTTAGCGATATCGAGCCCGCCGAGCTGATCCACCTTGATGATGATACCGGCACGGCCCGGCTTTTGCGCGCCGATCCCTTGCTGCCAGAGCGCTATAAGGGTGGAACGTTGCGCGCCCATTCGACCTTCGGTCAGCTCTGCCTGATCCGATCCGGCGTCGGGATAGCGCTTTTGCCGCGCAATGCTGTGACGATTTTCGAAGATCCGGGCCTGGTTTTTCTGCCCATAGGCGATCTGCGGCTTGAGCGGCGCATTTCGTTGATTACCCCATCCAAACGGCCCATTTCTCATGCCGCGCGGCGATTTATCACCTTGCTGGGTCTGGGTGAAATATCTGAGGATGCGACTTGACTGATGCCTCGCCCAAGTGGGCTCAACCTAAGCTTTAGGCTCATTTGCAAGGCGCGAGCGGCGCAAAGCGTCATCAGCATTGGGCGAATTTGCGCAAGACGATAGGGTTCTCGACGATGACGACGATTGCAGCAGACAGATTTTCTATCCAAGCATCCAGCCGCAGGCGCTCACGTAGCCTGTTGATATTTCTTGCTGTTTTGGCCGTGTCAGGATGCAACGATAATGGCTGCCGCGAATGGTACAGCTTTTGCGTGATCCAATAACGATGCTGCATTGCCCACCTTAGAAAGGTGGGCAATATTCAACATATCAACGCGATTGGCTGATTATGATGCAAGCGCGCCTGCAGCAGGACGACGCCCCTCGATTTCTTGTGCCTGCCTTATCCGTTCAGAAATTTCCCCGTATTTGCCAAAGCTGACCCCGCATTTGTTGCAATGCGCAATGCTTTCATGGGTCCAGTCGTCTGGCAGGTTGATCGTCGCGGGGTTTTCACCGCAGGCGGGGCAGGAAAAGTTGAGAATAGGCGTTTCGATGGTCAAAAGATCTCTCCATAGGTGAGGGGGGCTTATAGCCGAAAACTCGGCCGACAGAAAGGTCACGGCGGTGCAGCCATGCCAAAGCAGGCCAAACCGCGACGTCTGGACCCTTGCCACAGCCTTGAAACAGTGCCGTAACAGGCGCGCAAAACCGGCAAATGAGCGGATCAATCCCTGCGTCTAGATGGGCTGAACCCTTGAGTTTCATGATTTTGGCGGCAATCCACAGGGTGCAAGTCTTGGCCAAAGGTTTTGCAAATGCGAATGCATGGCACGCCTTGAAGCACCTTACACAGCCGGGACTGAGAATGCCTAATGCTTCTTAGATGCGCTGGTGTCTTATATTCTGCTGTCGCCCGAAACTGGGGGCGCCAGAAAATTCACATTGAGGGCTCTAGCAGACAGCGCCGGATCCTTCGCGTGGTGATTGCAACGCTTAAATTCTGTGACGGCGCCTGCCGATCAAAAAGCAGGCCTGCGCGCAAGGTTCGCGTCCCAACTTGCCTGTACGCACACCCGTGCCGGGAGTGTATGACAGGCTCTTGCGGTCAGGTTGGGGCACCCGCGCCATCAAACTGTTCGCGATTGCCTGTGAGCGGCGATTATTATCGCGAAACAAGACAGTGTGGCGACTTTCCCTGTCGGCCTTGGCCGCGATATGTCCAGAGCCACCCGCACCTCTAAATTGTGTTAGTAATCCGTCTTATGTAATATATGCGGCACTTATCTGTCGCAGTCCTCCGCCCTTGTCCGCGTCCGCTGACGTTAATTTGCGGTTGCAGTGCAACCTAGTGCTCATGGGTTTGTCACGACTGCGGGCTATCCTCTTGCGCTTGATGTCTACTGCCATGCAAGGCCTATTGATGCGATCCTTCTCGCGAACCGCGTCACTTTTGCCGGGGCTTGGAACGCCAACAGGATCACTTCGATGATCAAACAAACAGTTCCGCAGCCGATCAGGCCGCGTCGTGCGATCCAAAGCTGTGGCTGTTCCGAGATAGTCTCGCGTAAACTGCCAGCGACACGGCTGCGCGCAAAGCGCTTGCCCGGGTTGCCTGGTTGATCGCCAGACAGCTGGTGCGTCTGGTTCCGGCCGTCATTGGACAGCAGGCCGCGCGACTGCGCCGGGTTCGGACAGCCGGGTTTCGCGCAACTCGCCCAACTCCTCCATGATCGGATAGGCCACCGAGGCAAGGTGTGCATTGATCCGTTTGAGGTCTCGTAGAAGGTCAAGGTGGATCGCGCTGGTCTCGATCGCTTGGGTCCGTCCCTCACGCACCCGCTCAAGATGGAGCGCGGCGGATTGCGCTTCAAGTTTGCGGCTGCCAAGCTTTCGATCAATCAGCCGTCGCGCCAGATGCGGATCGCGCGACAGGAAAATGGCCTGTGACAGCTCCAGGTTCTCGCGGGTGTGGTCAAAAAATCCGGTCAGTTCGGTCAGGCCCTCATCCGAGAAACTCAGCTTTTTGCGCGCCTTCTTGGCTGCGATCGCGGCCAGACCGCGATTGACGATATCACCGACATGTTCAAGGTTGATCGCATAGGACATGATCTCTTGTGCGCGCCTTTCTTCTTGCGGTGTCAGCGCGCTAGGGTTCAGGCGGGCGACGTAAAGCTTGATCGCCTCATGAAGTCCGTCAACCTCTTGTTCCAGCCCGGCAATCGCGGCGATCGCTGCCTCATCGCCGGTGGTCAGCACATCGCGCGCGCGCCCAAGCATGGCTCCGGTGACATCGCCCAAGCGAAGCGCCTCGCGCGCCGCAACCGCCAGTGCCATTTCTGGCAAGCTAAGCAGGCTATCGTCGAGATAGCTTGGCGCGGCGCGGTCCTCGTTCTCTTGCATCGGCAGCAGGCGTGTGGCCAGACGGCCGACCCCATCAAGGATCGGAAGAAAGATCACGAGCAGCGCCAGATTGAATGAAAGATGCGCCAACACCACAAGATTGCCCGGATCCTGCGTAAGATTGGCCAGCCCGCGCGCCAGCGGTGCCGCGAAAATCACGACGGCCAGCGCACCGCTTGCACGCACGATAAGATTGGCCAGCGTCAGGCGTCGCGCCGCGACCCCCTCGCCCTGAACCGCAAGGAAAGGCGGCACCGCGCCGCCCAGATTGGCCCCAGCCACAAGCGTCAACGCCAGCTCTGGTCCGACGACGCCCGCCGCCGCAAGCATCATGATCAAGACCACGACCGCCAGGCTGGACGAGCCAAGCACCGCCAGCCCTGCCGCCACGATCACCGCGATCACCGGCGCATCCGCAAGGGCCGCCAGCACGGTCGCGACAGTGGGGGCCGCACGCAGGGGCGCTGTCACCGCGCCCAGCAATTGCAGCGCCAGCAACATCAGCCCCAGCCCAAGCACCGCGCGGCCGATCGCGCGTGACTTTTCGGTCCCGCTGCCCTTGGACAACCAGACGCCAGTCAGGATCAACACGCTTCCAAGCCAATGCAGATCGCTTGACAGGATCACAGTCACCACCGCCGTGCCAAGGTTCGCGCCAAGCATCATAGCTTGCGCCATCCGCGGGCGCACAAGATCGCGCGCGGTGAATGAGGCGATCAGAACGGCGGTCGCGGTGCTTGATTGCAGCCCCAATGTCGCCATGAAGCCCCAAAAGGCCGCGCTTAGACGGGTGCGCGTGCCGCGCGCCAGCCATTGCCGCAGGCCACTGCCAAAGGCCGCGAGCACCCCGGTTTTAATCAGATCAAGCCCCCACAGCAGCAGCGCCACCGCCCCAAGCAGGTCGATAAGTTGAATCGTCGACGCCACGGCATCCCCCCTACCGGGCGGATCTTCGTCCGGTTCAAGCATATCGTGACAGTTGTTGCACAGCAGTGCAAGAATTTCGTATGACTGCAGCAAGCCCCGTGCCGGTGCCATCGTATAGGCTGTCACAAAACGATCGGTAACCTCAGCAATAGCAGGCAAAAAGCATAGCGGATGGTTTCCGAAAAGATGTTTTTCTTGTCACGGTTTTGTGCAAGATAGGAAAGAGATTTGGGGACGGATAGGCCAGTGTCGAAAAACAAGAGCAAGCCGCGGAAAGCCTCGGTCAGCGCGAACAAGGTGGCCGAACTTGCCGGGGTCTCGCGCTCGGCGGTGTCGCGGACCTTTACCGATGGCGCCAGCGTCTCGCCCGAGACCCGCGCGAAGGTTCTCGCTGCCGCCGAAAAGCTTGGCTATCACGTCAACCATTTGGCGCGCGGTTTGATCCAGCACCGATCGGGCATTGTCTGCCTGATCGTTTCCGAAATGCAGACCCCCTATCAGGCCGCGCTGGTCGAGACCGCAATCCGCCGTCTGCAGGCCATTGGCAAGGTGGTGATGGTGCTGAACACCGCAGGTCAGCCCGAGGCCGTTTCCGCCGCGCTGCGCCAGACCCTGAATTACCGCGCCGATGCCACGGTGGTGCTTTCTGGTGGCCCGCCCGCCTCGCTGATCGAAACCTGTATCGAGAACGGCCAACGCGTCATCCTGATCAACCGCAACGAGCCGATCGAGGGCGCGCAATTCGTGATCATGGACAATGATGGCGCCGCGCGCGAGGCCTGTCTGATGCTGCGCCGGGCGGGATGTTCGCGGCTGGCGCTGGTCAGCTCGACCGCCGGAACCCCAAGTATTGTCGCGCGTGAAAATGCCTTTCTCGCCGCCGCGGCCGAGCTTGGCCTGAGCGTGACGGTCAGCAAAAGCGGACCGACCAGCTATGCCACCGGGGCCGAGGCGGCGCGCCATCTGCTTGCCGCTTCAAGCCGACCGGATGGGGTCTTTTGTGTCACCGATCTGCTGGCGCTTGGCTTCATGGATGCGGCGCGGATCGAATTCCGGCTGGATGTCCCCACCGATCTTTGCGTGGTCGGATTTGACGACATCCCGCAGGCAAGTTGGCTGGGCTATAACCTGACCACTTTCCGCCAGCCTTTGGCCGAAATCAGCGATTACATCGCCCAGATCATTGACGCGGACGAGGCCGATGTCCCCCGCGAAAAATCGCTGCCCGTGCAGATTGTTTGGCGCAAGACGGTCCGCCCCTAAAGTCGCGTTACCGACATGTCGCTGATATCGATCGTGAAATCCTGATTGGGCAGGCGGTCAAGATAGGAGCGCATGATCCCAAGAAAGCTTGTCACTTGTCGCGCCAGGCCCTCACATTCCGGCAGATCACGGGTGATGCGGTCGTAAAGCGCCAGCCGCGCGGCGGGGATATAGCCCGCGGCCAGATCGGCACCTTTGCGCAAGCGATACCAGTCCTCGGCCAGCTGGGTCAGCGCGAGATCCGGCATCACCTCTGTCCGCCCCAGCAGTGCGCCTAGATCCTTGAGGCGCGCTGTCGCAAAGAATGTGGCCATCTCTTGCGGCCATTCGCGTGGAATATAGCGATCTTGCACGACCGCGCTTAGGTGGTGATCCATGAATGCGCCGTGATTTGCGGCATGGCTTGCGGCGGGTGGCGTGCGGCCAGCCTGCACGGCCTCGGCCTGATAGGCCTTGAAGGCCAGATCATGGCCCGGAACATCCGCCAGATCGAGGGTGCGCAGGGTCAGGCGCGTCCCCTTGGCCTCGATCAGCTTCATTGCAGGCGGAAACCCGACAGGTGAGGGCGTCGCAAGGTTGAAAAATGGTCGCGGCCCATCGTGGCGCGAGCAATCGTTGACATGAAGATGTCCCGAAAAATGCACCGGAACAGCCGTTGCGGCGAAAGCCTCGGCCACGGTCGCGGGCGGGGCCCGGCGCGCAAGACCGGTGGCGCCAAACAATGCCACCTCCTCGGCGGATGCCCCCCCGAGAGGGTCAAGAACCGGATAATGGGAAAAGGCGATCAGCTGCTTGCCCTGTGCTTTGGCCCGCGCGGCAACATCGGTCATCCAGTCAAGCAGATGGGAGCGATGGGCAATGACTGCGGCCCAACCGCCGTCGGTTGGATCGTGATAGGCCTTGGGATCGTCAGGGTCACTTTGACCATCGCGCGGTGCGCAGACATTAGCATCAAGCGCAAGGATCCAGATGCCCGGCACAGGTTCGACCAGATACGAGCTGTCGATCATCTGCAGGCGGCTTTGCCCGTCCGGGCTTGCGATCTCATAGGTCCGCGACGCGAAATCGGCATTCGTGCCGAAAGGCGTCTCCCAATGCAGATCGGTGGGTTCCGGGTGGTAGCCGAGATGGGCCATCAGTTGCAGCGCAGGAGCGGTTCCCAAGGTTGCAGCATCCGGAGAGAGTGCGGAATCCACCACGACTGGCGCGCCATCGGCGCTGAGAAAGGTCTTTACCTGAGGGCGCCCAGTCAGGGCATAGAAGTCATGATTGCCCGGCGTCGCCAGCACCCGAAGGCCATGACGCTGACGGTAGTCTGCCAGTATCGCCAGCGCCGCGCGGATATTGGGTTCTTGCCCATCATCGGTCAGATCACCGACCAGCAGCACCAGCTTTGCGCCCTCGGTTACGGCGCGATCAAGCGCGGCGCGAAAGGCCGGAATGCTTTCGTTGAAAACGCGGGTCGACGCGGCGGTTTCGGCAAAGCTGCGGATGGCGCCCGTCAGACCTGAATTCTTGGGCTGCCAGCTGCAATCATGGACATGCGGGTCGGCGATGACGGCAATCTTGGTCACGCGAGTGCTGCCTCTGCAAGGTCATGTTCTGTCTCGATCAGCCGTGCCCAGGCGGCGCTGCGCTCGGCGGCGGCAACCAGCATCGGCTTTGGCGTCTCGTCCCACTCTTCGGGGCGCAGCTCACGCTTGATGCGGACATGGGCGATGGCATCGGCAAGGGTCGGGAATTCCTGTGGCAGATGCATATGAAGAAACAGCGAGACCAGCGCCACCGACCGTGACCGCCCGGCCCGGCAATTCACCAGCACATTGCCGCGTTCACGCAGCGGATAGCTGGGCTTATTGGGCATCACCTGCTCTAGCGCGCCTTTCAGCTGAAAGTAGCCTGCCAGCATCATCGTGTCCGGGTTGCCCGGACCATCGACGATGCCAAGCTTGTAATAGCGGATCTGGGCCGGACCATAGCCAACGCCAGAGTCATGAGAGATTTCGTCACCTTGCGCGACATAGTTGAAATCAAGGTTCACCGCGCAATTCAGGACGGTGCTGATCCCATTGGCACGAAGCAAGCCGACATCTGACGCCCCCTCGCGGCCCCCGACATAAAGATCGACGCCGAAACCCGGCAGGTTTTCGTAAACACGACTGATCCAGGGGCGGTCATAACGCGGGCTCATGCGATCCTCAGGGTTTGGGCTGCGGTTTCAGGCAATAGGTCGCGCCCGGCCAAAAGCGGAATGGCCGTGGCCTGCGACAGGATATCGGCAACGCCGGGCGTCGCGGCAAGAACAGAGGCGCCTTGCGCCAGTCCGTCGGCGGCCAGGAAAGGCCCGGTCACGCCACCGGCCTCGCGCACCAAAAGCAGTCCGGCAAGGCAATCCCACGGGTTCATATGCAATTCGGCATAGCCATCGCTGCGCCCATCCGCGACATAGGCAAGGCCAAGCGCCCCCGAGGCACCACGGCGAACGTTGCTGCCCGCTTCGAATAGCGCGCTATGGGCCAAGACGAAATGGGCCAGCGGGCGACGGTTCGACCAACCCATTTCGAACGAGGTTGCGGCAATGTCCTGGGTTGCCGAAACGTGGATTGGCTGGCCATTGCGCGTGGCCCCCTGCCCCAGCCGCGCAAGATAGGTCTCGCCAAGCGCTGGGTTCACGATGCCCCCTAGCTGGATCTCGCCCCCGGCGACAAAGGCGATGGAGATGCAGAAGTGCGGAATGGCACGGGCGAAATTCGCGGTGCCGTCGATCGGATCGACCACCCAGACCTGATCGCGGGGGGTGCCGCCGGTTTCCTCGCCAAGAAATCCGTCCTCGGGGAAGGCTTCCAGCAGACGGGCGCGGATATGCGCCTCGACTGCGCCGTCGGTCTCGGTCAGGTAATCCTGCGGCCCCTTCATGTCGATGGGCTGGCCTTCCTGCCGGCGGAACCCGTCAAGGGCAAGGACCCCTGCACTCGCGAGCAAATCGCTTAGAAAGGTCTCGCGCCGGGCTATGTCTTCATTCGTGAGTGTCATTAACCATTCCTCTTCATCCGCTTCTTCGGGCATATTGCACAGCCGTGCAAGTGCGGAGGATGAAATCTGAAAAAAGGCCGGAGCATTCCTTTGGAATGCCCCGGCAGGAGGGTCACTTTTTGTAGGAAAGGCGCCAGATGTCCTGCCAGTCCTGACGGCTGTCCCAATCATCCATCCCGGTCGATGGATCGTAGGCGAGAACTTCATCAAGATGTTTGGCAATTCCCGAAGGCTCGTCGGCGGGCAGCTGAACGGTGCGGTTCGAAGATACTTTGCCATCCTCGCCCTGCGGCGCGATGCCTTCGCCGGTCATGGCGTAATGGATAAAGAGTTTCGCAGCATTCGGGCTGTTGGTGCCTTTGACGATCAGCCCGACGGTGGCATTGGAAAAGCCAATGATCGGGTCGATGCCGCTACACAGGCCAAGCGTCAGCTTACCGTCAGTATTGTCGCGAAACTTTGCCGCGCTGACGAGGCCGACGAAGGGCTCGGTCTGGCCATTGGCGGCGACGGCATCGGCGGCGGCCGAGTCTGAATCCGTCAGCAGCGGGCCGTTCGCGGCCAGCGCGGTGACAAAGGCTTCGGTCGCGCTTGGCGCGTCGGTTTCCAGCTTCTTGCCGAATTTTGCTTCATAGGCCGCGGCGATCTTGTCATCGGCATGGCTGCGCATCTGGTTAAACCAATCGGTATAAGATGGCTTGCCAAGTGGGTCTTGCATGGCAAGCTTTCCTGCCCATTCCGGTTCGGTCAAATCCCAAAGGTTCTTGATCGGGCATTCCTTATAAAGCTGGGTGTTATAGGTCAGGATGTTCGGGCTGCTGACCACCAGCAGCGGGTTTTGGGCCTTCGGATCGATATCCGCGGCCAGATCCGGGGGGACCCAGCTGGTGGCAAAACCTTCGGGCAAAAGTTGCCCCATCGCAGCCGGTACGTCCGAGATCATCACGACATCGCCCTGCACATTGCCTGACTGGGCTTCGCGCACGACGGCCTCTAGCTGCGCTGTCGCCTTGCTTTTCGTGCCGACGGCTTTCACGCCGTATTTTTGCGAGAAGCTTTCGGCCATGTCGACGATCTTGCCGGTGCTGTCGACGACATTGATGCCTTCCTCGGCCTGCGCGGCCTTGATCAGCGCATCCAGGTCAAAGTCCTCGGCCATGGCGGGCCCGGCGAAGACGGCCGTCAGAACCGCCAGCGGGATGAGTTTGTTGATGGTCATTTCCTTGTCGTCTCCCTTTTTGCCCATGTGGTCCGGGCTTGTTAACGCGTGAGGCTCGTGCGCCAGATGTCTTGCCAGTCCTGTCTTGCGTCGAGGTCGGATGTGGCCTCGGCATTGTTCCAGGCCATAAGTTCGTCCAGATGGGCCCCGATGCCCGAGGCTTCGGTGGCGGGCAGGCCAATGCGCGGATCAGAGGGCACCTTGCCGTCAACGCTTTGCGCGCCAATGCCTTCTTCGCTGAGCAGGTAGTGGATGAACAGCTTAGCGGTATTCGGCGCGGGCGTGCCCTTGGCGATGACGCCAAGGCCCGGATAAAGCCATCCCGCGAAGGGCTTCATCCCGGTACAAACCGCAAGGTGATAGCCCTTGTCTTCATTGTCGCGAAACTTCGCGGTCGAGAGCATGCCGAAAAACGGCTTATCCTGACCCGGCGCGCCAATTGCATCCGAAACATGCCCGCTGTCCGAAATGATCGGCCCGTTTGCGGCAAAAGCCTTGACCCAGGCCTCGGTCGCACTGCCTTGGGTGGTGTCAAAGGGTTTGCCGAAATGGTCCTCGAAGGCGGCGGCCATTTTGTCATCGTGGTCGCGGGCAAGCTGGTTGAACCAATCGGCATAGGCGGCCTTGTCGAGCGGGTCCATCAGCGTCACCAACCCCTTCCATTCGGGGTCGGCCAGTTGCCAGATATTGGAGATCGGGCATTTGTCATAGCTGCCTGAATTATAGGCCCAGACATGGGGGTCGCTGACCACGATCAGCGGATCGCGCGCACCCTCAGCCAGATGCGGGGCAATATCGCCCGGCACCCAGCTTTCAACGATGCCCTGCCCAATCAGTTCGGATGCGACCATCGCTGCATCGGCGGCAAGCGAGACCGAGCCGCTGACGTTTCCGGCCTGATGCTCGCGGATCAGCAGATCGACCTGACCTGACTCGTTCACCTTTTTGCCGGTGACCTTCAGCCCGTATTTCTGGCTGAAGGCATCCGCAGTATCGACGATCTTGCCGGTGACTGCGTAAACCGTGGTCGGTGGTTCGGATTTTGCGGCCTCGATCAATGCGTCAAGGTTGAAGTCCTCGGCATGGGCCAGTCCTGCCAGCAAGGTCAGCGGTAGCGCGAGAAGCGTGCTTTTCATCATTGTGTCCATTGGTTCAGGCCTCACGCACGGCCGCAACGCCACTGTCGGCGCGGGCCAGTGCCTCATCGGCGGCGATCAGGCGGTTGCGGTTCTGGTCGAAAACATGAAGTGCGCTTGGCCGGGCATGCAGCCAGACCTGCTCGCCGCCCTGCCAGCGCGGGCATTCCGTGGTGGTCATGAAAATCATCCGGCCCGCGCAATTGATCTCGATGATCCAGCTGCCACCGGTCGGCAGAACTCCGGTAACGGTGGCACTCTGGTGGAAGCTGCCCGCCGGAACAGCCGCCTCGCTGGAGGCAAGTTTCAGTGTCTCGGGGCGGATGCCGACCGATCCAAGATCGGCGCGCTCGCCCAGCCTGATCCGCAGCCATTCCTTGGCCGCGCGGTCCAGTGCATGGTCCGAGGCCAGTTCAAGAATATTGATCGGCGGGCTGCCCACGAATTCCGCAACAAAGCGGTTCGCGGGGCGGTCATAGATGTCGTTGGGGGTGCCAAGCTGTTGCAGCGTCCCCTCGCTCATCACCGCAATCGAGGTCGCAAGCGTCATCGCCTCCCATTGGTCGTGGGTCACGAACAAGATGGTGGTGCGGAATTCCTCGTGGATGCGCTTGAGTTCGGCGCGCATCTCCAGCCGCAGCCGCGCATCAAGGTTCGAAAGCGGCTCGTCCAGCAAAAGGACGCCCGGATTGACCGCGAGCATTCGCGCCAAAGCCACCCGCTGCTGCTGCCCGCCCGACAGCTGCGAGGGATAGCGGTGGCGGTATTTCTCGATATCAAGTGCCTTCATAACGCGGGTAACCCGCTCTTCGCGCTCGGCCTTGGGGACTTTGCGCAGGCGCAAGCCAAAGTCGGTATTACGCTCGATGGTCAGATGCGGCCAAAGCGCATAAGATTGGAACACCAAGCCCATGCCGCGCTTTTCCGGGCCAATGAACACGCCTTTTTCGGCGCTGTCGACCACCCGGTCGCCGATGCGCAGCTCGCCCCCCGACAGATTTTCAAGCCCCGCGACCATGCGCAAAGTCGTGGTCTTGCCGCAGCCCGATGGGCCAAGCAGGCACATGAATTCGCCGTCGCCGATATGAAGGTCTAGCGCGCTCACAGCATTGGGCGAGCCCGCGCCATAGGATTTCTGCACATTGCTAAGGATTATGTCCGGCATCAGTTTCCAAGTCCTTCGGCAAGATTGGTGCGGGTCAATTTCTGCGCAAGCAGCGTGCCCGCATAGGCCAGCCCCGCGATGATAAGGACCACCGCATTGGCAGCCTGCGTGTAGTTGTAATCAACAAGGCGCAGCGAGAACGTCGTCAGCACATCCGTCGCCGGCACCGCGAGGATGACGAAAAGGCTGAGCCCCTTGATCCCCGAGATGAAGGGCAGCAGGATTCCCGTGACCAGCGAACCCTTTTGGATCGGGATCACGACCGAGGTCATGCGCCTTAACCAGCCCGCGCCGATGATCTGCGCGGCCTCTTCGGGGTCTTTGCCAAGCTGCATCATCGCCGAGATCCCGGCGCGCGAGGCATAGGGCATCTGATCTGCCATCAGCGCCAGAACGAGGATCGCGGTGGTGCCGTAGAGCGCCGGAACCGGGCCGCGCGGCACGGCAAAAAGCGACAGATAGGCTGCGGCAAAGGCAATGCCCGGCACGAGATAGGGCATGAAGGTGACCTGCCGCAGAAAGACTGCAAGCGGGCGAAAGCTGGTTCGGATCACGACATAGCCGGTCAGAATACCCAGAAGCCCCGAGCAGATTGACGCCATACCGACGATTGAAATCGTATTCCACGCCGCCCGCCACAGATCCGCGCTGAGCAAGATCCCGGTCTTCATCGCGACGGTCGGCAGATCGCGCCCGATCCAGTAATCCAGGGTGAAGTT
>NZ_DALZMB010000006.1:32078-53193 GCF_032007265.1 Paracoccus sp. (in: a-proteobacteria)
TTGACCACTCAAAAATGCCCGGACGGCGCATGACCGTCGACAGCGCCAGCGTGAAAATCGGCAGACCGACGCTCAGGATGAACATCGTTCCGGCGAATCCGGTGGCGGGCAGCCGCCAGCGTTTCAGCCTTGAGGCGCGGTTCATCGAACCTTTCGAGCCGACGGTGACAAAGCGGCGGGCTTCGCGCGCAAGCCATGCGTCGATCAGGATTGCAATCATCCCGATCAGCATGATTGCGCCCGCAAGCACCCCAGCAACGCCGGTCTGGCGCGACCCGATCGAGCGGTAAAGCGAGGTCGCCAGCACGTCGAATTTTACAGGCAGGCCAAGAACATAGGGTACACCGAACTCGCCAAGGCATTTGGCAAAGATCAGAACCACGGCCGAAAGCAGCGCCGGGCGCATTAGCGGCAGGATCACCTGAAGGGCAACCGTCAGCGACGAGGCGCCAAGAATGCGGGCGGAATCCTCAAGCTGGCTGTCAAAGCGGCGCAGCGCCGAGCCGAACAACAAGATGACGAAAGGTGTGTAATGCAGCGCCAAAATGACGGTGATCGGAAACTGGCCGTAAGCGACCCAGTCGGGCGGCGTCAAACCAATCGCCTCAAGCCAGCCCTGCTGTCCACCGACCGTGCGGTTCTTGAAGAGCGTCGACCACGCCAGCGCAAAGGTCCAGGCGGGCAGCATATAAGGCACGATCAGCGCGGTCGCGAACCAGCGGCGCCCGAACATATCGGTCCGCGCGATCAGCCAAGCCAAGATCGTTCCGATCAGCAGCGAAAGCACGATGGCCCCAGCCGCGACCTTGAGCGTATTCAGCAGCGGGACCCAGAAGAGATCCTGTGCGACCCGCGAACTGAGCGCCCGCTCAAGATAGTAAAGGGTAAACGTTCCGCCCTCGGCCTTGATCCGGCGCTCGTCTCCGAATTGGACCGTCACCGAATCCGTGAGAATTGACAGGATCGGGACGATGATCAGGTAAAGAAACAGCACCGCCATCAGGATGCCGATCACCGTAGTCGGATCGCGCAGCGCGAGCCTTAGTCGGTAGCGAAGGCGCCCGCCAGAGCCAGCCGCCCGGTCGATGTCGTGATCAAGCGAAGACACCAGCGGCCCCCCTCGTCTTCTGCGCGCATGCAGCATCGTCAGCAGAGCTGTGCAATGTCGTCCTCCCCGGCAGGGTGCGGCTGTCCGCACCTCATGTCTTTAATTCAGATGGAAACAAACATGCTCCACCCGCTCCTCAATCAGAAGCTTCCTATGGGATATGCAGCGAGTCAACATTTTTTGCACAGCTGTGCAAATGAAGATCGAAACACCCTTTGGCTAGCGGCTACCTAGCCGGGGAAGATGTCAATAAAATGACGATGGGACGCTGGTATCGATGGTCGGGGCGATCCGCGCGCCGCCTGTGGTTTCTTTTTGGGTCTGCCTAAACGCTAATGGGTTGAGCTGAAAAGCCTGGGTTTTAGCCGCGCCTCTTGGGTGCCGCCTGCCGCCCCATATTGGGGTTTCTGGCAGTAAATCTACGCCTTTGGCCAGCATAGGAGGGGTCAAAACCGGCCCGATTCTGGCAAGCTTGGCGAGCTTTGATGCGATGTCAAAAGAGGCGGGCGATGGCGGCCTTTCGAAATTGCAGCCGTGAAAAGCTTTGCAAAATTTTTAGACAAGAAGATCTGCCGTCAATCTTACGGATGAATTTACTCGTTGACATGATCACGATTCGCGACCGAACCTGATGCACAGCTTTACAAGAAGCGGCCCCCTTGGTCGGGGGACAGGGAGGAGAAAGATGAAAAAAGCGGTCTTGGTCGCCCTTGCCGGTGGCCTGTCTCTGCCTGCCTATGCGGCGGCAGCGGGTGAGTTGAACCTGATCTGCGCGGCAGATGTGGTGATTTGCGAAAAGCTGGTCGAGGAGTTTGGAAAGGCTCATTCCGACATTCATGTGAACATGGTGCGGATGTCCTCGGGCGAGGCTTATGCGAAAATCCGCGCCGAGGGCCGCAATCCGCAGACCGACCTGTGGTGGGGCGGCACGGGCGACCCCCATTTGCAGGCAGCCGCCGAAGAGCTGACCGCCGAATACAAATCGCCCCTGTTGCCCGATCTGCACGATTGGGCACAAAAGCAGGCTGAAATTTCCGGCGATCGCACCGTTGGCGTGTATTCAGGCGCGCTTGGCTGGGGCTATAACACCAAGATCCTTGAGGAAAAGGGCATCAAGGGCCCCTCCTGCTGGGCCGATCTGCTGGATCCGAAGCTGAAGGGTGAAATCCAGATCGCCGATCCGAATTCGTCGGGCACGGCCTATACCGCCCTTGCGACGCTGGTGCAGCTGATGGGCGAGGATGAGGCCTTTGCTTATCTGAAAAAGCTCAGCGGTAACGTCTCGCAATTCACCAAATCGGGCTCGGCCCCGGTAAAGGCGGCTGCACGGGGCGAGACGGGTGTCGGCATCGTCTTCTTGCATGATGCGGTCAGCCAAAAGGTCGAGGGTTTCCCGATCCAACCGGTGACGCCATGCGAGGGCACAGGTTACGAGGTCGGTTCGATGTCGATGATCGAAGGGGCGCAAAACCCCGACGAGGCCAAGGTCTTTTATGATTGGGTGCTGTCGCCCGAGGCGCAGAACCTGATGCCGGCGGCGGGATCGTTCCAGATCCCCTCGAACAAGAATGCCGTGCCCTCGCCCGAGGTGCCGGACCTCTCGAACATCAAATTGATCGACTATGACATGGCCAAATATGGCTCGACCGAAGTTCGTAAGGCACTTCTTGCCCGTTGGGATGCCGAAGTCGGCGGTCGCGCGGCGGAATGACGCCTTTTAGGATGCGCGTGCGCGGGATGCTGCACGCGCATCTTTCCTTGTGATCTAGGAAAGCCGACAGGCGGGCAGGGTCAGCACAATGAATGCGGACAACAAGCGGCTTGACCGGGTGCTGGCGGCGGCGATTCTCGCCCTGCTTTTCTTACCGTGGTATCGAGTCAAATCGGGTTTTTTCAGCTTTGACTGGGTAAGCGGGCTGTTCTTTAAAGATGCCCTCTGGCCGGGGGCGCTGCAGGCGTTGTCGGGGCGCTGGCAGCTTTGGCCAGTGCTGGTGCTGGTGGCCTCTGCGGTGGCTTTGCGGCTGACGCCTTCGGGTGCAAAACGCGGGCGCTGGCTGATCTGGATTGGCAGTCTTGGACTGATCTGGATGGCGGCGCAGGGGCTGTCGGTCGGGACGCGCGGCTGGAACTGGGGTCTGCTAGAGCAGCTGTTCGGTGCGGTCAAAGGTCAACAGGCCTTTGGTGCGGGCGCGGTGGTTATCGTCCTTGTCCTGACCTGTCTGATTTCGTTTGGCTTGGCCGAACGTGGCGCGCTTAAGGGGGACGCTTTCATTCTGACCGCGATTGCGGTGCTGATCTTGTTGGTCACGGTGTTCGTCCTTTATCCAATCCTTTCGATTTTTACCGGCGCCTTTCAGGACGTTGACGGCTCATTTACCGCTCAGGGCGTGCTGCACAATATCGTCGATCCGAAGATCTGGAGCCTTTCTTGCCTAAGCGGAGGCTTCTGCGGCGTCGCTTGGCGCACGCTAGGTCTGGCAATCTGCACGGCAGCCGCGACGACTCTGCTTGGTCTGGCTTTCGCATTGGTCGCAACCCGAACCCGTTTTCCCTTCAAAAAAGGGCTTCGGCTGCTGACAATCTTGCCGATTATCACCCCGCCCTTTGTTGTCGGCCTTGCACTAACCATGTTGCTTGGCCGCTCGGGGACGGTCACGCAATTGATCCATTCGCTGACGGGCGTCGAGCTGGGCCGCTGGCTGTACGGGCTGACCGGGATCTGGTTGGCGCAGGTTCTAAGTTTTACGCCCATCTCGTTTCTTGTGCTGATCGGCGTGGTCGAGGGTGTCAGCCCCTCGATGGAGGAAGCCTCGCAGACACTTCGCGCCGGGCGCTGGCGCACATTTCGCAAGGTCTCGCTTCCGCTGATGGCACCGGGGCTGGCGAATGCTTTCCTCATCGGCTTCATCGAAAGCATGGCCGATTTCGGCAACCCGTTGGTTCTGGGCGGCTCTGGCGGTGTCTTGTCGACCGAGATCTTCTTTTCGGTGGTCGGCGCGCAAAACGATGCCTCGCGAGCCGCGGTTCTGGCGGCGATCTTGTTGATCTTCACGCTTTCGGCCTTCCTGGCACAAAGGTTTTGGCTGTCGGGCAAGAACTTTGCGACGGTGGGCGGTAAAGGCGACGGCGGCAGCCACGCCGCGCTGCCTGCGCGGGTGGCCTGGCCGGTCATAACGGTGGTCTCGCTGTGGGTGGCCTTTACGATCATCGTCTATGCAATGATCCTTTTTGGCGGTTTCGTGAAGCTTTGGGGCCTCGATCACAGCCTGACATTCGACCACTATATTCGCGCCTTTGGCATGAGTTTTGACAACGGCATCCGCTTTACCGGTGTGGCCTGGAACAGTTTCTGGACCACGATGATGATCGCCCTGATTGCGGCGCCGCTGACCGCCGCCGTCAGCCTGCTGACCGCTTGGCTGATCGCGCGGCAGCGCTTTCCCGGCAAAGGGATCTTTGAGTTCGTGCTGATGATGAGCTTTGCCATCCCCGGTACGGTCATCGGCATTAGCTATATCATGGCCTTCAACCTGCCCCCGATCCAGATGACGGGAACTGCGCTGATCCTGATAGTCTGCTTCGTTTTCCGCAATATGCCGGTGGGCGTGCGCGGGGGCGTCGCGGCAATGTCTCAGATCGATGGCAGCCTGGATGAGGCCTCGCTGACGCTTGGCGCCAGCTCGGGCCGCACGATGCGCCGCGTCATTCTTCCGCTTTTGAAGCCGGCAATCACCGCTTCATTGGTCTATAGTTTCGTGCGCGCCATCACCTCGATTTCGGCGGTCATTTTCTTGGTTTCGGCGAAATACAACATGGCGACATCCTATATCGTTGGTTTGGTCGAAAACGGCCAATACGGCGTCGCCATCGCCTATAGTTCGGCGCTGATCGTCGTCATGATTGCCGTGATCGTCGTCTTTCAGATGCTCGTCGGCGAGCGCAAATTGCGGCGGCCCAAAGTCGCCCCTCAGACGGTTTCGGAGGCAGGAACGTGAGCAATCCGCAAAGAGGCGCGGTCGAATTCCGCGCGGTACGCAAGGATTATGGCAGCTTTACCGCTATCCCGAACCTTGATCTGAAAATCGAACCCGGTCAGCTGGTGACTTTGCTGGGCCCATCGGGTTGCGGCAAGACCACGACGCTGCGGATGCTGGCAGGGCTTGAAAGCCCGAGTTCGGGCGCGATCATGATCGGCGGGCAGGATGTGACGCGGTTGCCTGCAAACCGCCGCGATGTAACGATGGTATTCCAAAGCTACGCGCTGTTTCCGCATATGTCGGTGCTGCAAAATATCGCATATGGCCTTGAATCTGGCGGGATGGCGGCTGCACTGGCGCGCGAAACGGCCGAGAAGGGCCTTGAACTGGTCGGCCTTGCCGGGTTGGGCAAGCGCCTGCCCTCTGAGCTGTCAGGGGGCCAACAGCAGCGCGTTGCGGTGGCGCGGGCGCTGGTGCTGGAACCTCAAGTCCTGCTGCTGGACGAGCCGCTTTCCAACCTCGACGCCCGTCTTAGGCGCCGGGTGCGGACCGAAATTCGCGAGCTTCAGCAAAGGCTTGGCTTTACGGCAGTCTATGTCACCCATGATCAGGAAGAGGCCCTGGCGGTTTCAGATCGGATCGTCGTGATGAATCAGGGCGAGATTGCGCAGCAGGGCACCCCGCGAGAGTTATACGAGGCCCCGGCGTCCGAGTTCATGGCCAAATTCATCGGCGAGGCGAATGTGGTCGAGGGCGAGGTGCTTGCGATCGATGGCGGGCGTGCCCGGGTGTTGGTGGGTGGGGTTGAAACCGACCTGCCCGCACGCAATGCCCGCCCCGGCCTCATCAAGATCGCCATTCGCCCGAACGCCTTCACCGTCGGCGCGGCTGAGGGTATCGCGGGGCGGATCTTGTCTTCGGCCTATCTGGGCGATCATGCCGAATATGAGATCGACAGCGAAATCGGCCGGCTTTTCGTCACCGATTACGCCCCCCAATCGCCCCTAGCTTCTGGCTCCAAGGTTCTGCTCGGGTTGAATGGTCAGGGCGTCGCGCTGATTGTTTGAACGCAAGGTGGCAGACGCCGAGACCAGCTAAAGTTTCCGACCCCCCTTGGCGTTGCGATAGGGCGGATGCTGATCTGTGATATGCCGTTGCGACATCTCCATGACTTTGGCAGCGGAAATGGGTCTGCCGTGGGGCGCTGAGATCAGTTTGCGCTTTCATGTTGAGGGGGGATGCGACCTAGGGCTGATCACGAGGTGGCAGGGCCAAGAACCTATTGCCCAGACAGATGCGTCCGGTGATAAAGCAATATCATATCCTTTCATAACCTATCACGCCGCATGACATCAAAAGGATCAAAACATGGGTGCACGCCCGACTATCGAAGATGTCGCGGCAGCCGCTGGGGTAAGTGTGGCGACCGTCGACCGTGTTTTGAACGCACGCGCCAAGGTGCGTGAAGAGACCGCACGTAAGGTCTCCGAGGCGGCAGCGGCCATTGGTTATCATGCCGCGACAGCGATCCGGCAGCGGGTCATGGCACATATTCCTGAATTCCATATTGGGCTGGTGCTTCAAAAAGAACGCCACGCATTTTACCAAGAATTCGCCACTCGGGTTGCAGAGGCAGCGCGCAATGATCCGGCGCGGCGCTGGCGGGTGACGGTCAAGTTCTCGCCAGGCCAGTCCCCCGGCGACTTTGCCGAAACCATTGCAAGTATGGCGGGAAAGGTTCAGGCCGTTGCGGCGACGGGGATCGATCACCACGAAGTCACCTCGGCGGTTGCGTTGCTGCGCGGGCGCGGTATTCCGGTTTTCTCGCTGCTGTCCGACTTTGCGCAGGGTCTTCGCGAGGCTTATCTGGGCACTAACAACCTGAAAACAGGGCGAACTGCTGGCTGGTTGATGCATCGCACCCTGCCCCGGCGCGGCAAAATAGCCGTCTTTATCGGCGGCCACCGCTTTCACGGCCATGACCTGCGCGAGGCCGGGTTTCGCAGCTATTTCCGTGAATATGCGCCAGCGGTCGAATTTCTTGATACGCTGATCAACCTTGAAACCCGACAGCTGACCTATGAGACGACGCAAGAAATCATGCACCGCCATCCCGAGCTTGCCGGGATCTATTGCGCAGGCGGTGGCATGGAGGGGGCGATTGCGGCCCTTAGTGAGTCCGGGCGCTCTCGCGAGATCGCCTTGCTGGTCCATGAGCTGACGCCGGAATCGCGTCAGGGCTTGATGCAAGGTTCGGTATCTGCGGTTCTGGGCACGCCCTTGCAACAGCTTGCCGTCGAAATCCTAAGCGCATCCGCCCATGTTTTGGAACATGGCATGGCCGAAAGTCCGGGCCAGAGATTCGTCACATCACTGATTGTGACGCCTGAAAGCCTATAAGATTGCAAGGTCTCGCAAAAATGATGGAATCTATCATTATCCGCTAAAATTCTCTCAAAGATGAGAGAAATGTCTTATTAAACTGGTTGACCGGTCGGGGCTTCTTACGGAATCTCATGGCCGGGATCCGCGCCACGAGGAGAAGCGTGGACCCTTCTATAAATGGGAAGAACCCGCTGCACGAAGTTCGCTTCGCGGCACTGATCAAGATTTGCCTGAAATCAGGCCAATCACCGATGCGCGGGACACCACAACTGGGAGGATTGGAATGAAGAACTTTCTGCTGACGGCCGCGTCACTGGCGCTTCTTTCGAGCCCGGCGCTGGCCGAGAATATCGGCGTCTCCATGGCCGCTTTCGACGACAACTTCCTGACCGTGCTGCGAAACGGCATGGGCGATCACGCCAAAGAGCTGGGCAATGTCACGCTTCAGGTTGAAGATGCCCAGAACGATGTCGGCAAACAGCAAAATCAGGTCGACAACTTTATCGCATCGGGCGTGGATGCGATCATTGTGAACCCGGTGGATACGGATGCCACGGCTGCATTAAGCGCGGCTGCATCTGCTGCCGGGATCCCGCTGGTCTATGTGAACCGCCAGCCCGCCAATATCGACAGCCTGCCCGAGAAACAGGCCTTTGTCGGGTCGCTGGAGCATGACGCGGGCCGGATGCAGGGCGAGGAAATTTGCAAGCAGCTTAAAGCAGCAGGCAAGACCGAAGCCAAGGCTGTGATCCTTTTGGGCGAACTCTCGAACCAGGCCTCGCGCGAGCGTACTCAGGGCTTCAAGGACGTCATTGCTGGAGATGATTGCAAATTCATCACCGTCGCCGAAGAGCAGACCGCGAACTGGCAGCGCACCCAAGCGACCGATCTTGTCACCAACTGGTTGTCGGCGGGCACTGGCTTTGACGCCATCGCCTCGAACAACGATGAAATGGCGATTGGTGCAATTCAGGCGCTGAAATCGGCAAGCAAGGATATGGCCTCGATCGTGGTCGGCGGTGTCGATGCGACGCAGGACGGCCTTGCCGCGCTGCAAGCGGGCGATCTTGACGTCACGGTGTTCCAAGATGCCAAGGGTCAGGGCGCGGGCGCGCTGGATACCGCGCTGAAGATTGCCAAGGGCGAGAAGGTTGAAAGCAAGGTCTATATCCCCTTCCAACTGGTGACCAAGGACAATCTCGGCGATTTCACCTCGAAAAACTAAGCCGCGACAGGCACGGGGGTGCAACGCGCCCCCGTGCAGCATCCTGAACGGGAGGAACAGATGCTCGATCAAGCGGCTGGTCGCTATCAGGGCGAATATATTCTCGAAGTCGATCACATCGTAAAGGAATTTCCGGGCGTAAAGGCGCTTGACGGGGTCGAGCTGCGGCTGCGTCCCGGCTCGGTCCATGCCCTGATGGGCGAGAATGGCGCGGGCAAATCGACGCTGATGAAGATCATCGCCGGGGTCTATACACCCGACGGAGGCGAGGTCCGCTTTGCCGGGCAGCCCCTTTCGGTCAAGACGCCGCTTGATGCGTTGAACTCTGGCATCGCCATGATCCATCAGGAGCTGAACCTGATGAACTGGATGACGGTCGCCGAAAATATCTGGATCCGCCGCGAGCCGAAGAACCGTCTTGGGCTGATCGATCACCGCAAAATGCGCGACATGACCGCCGATCTTTTCGCGCGGCTCAATATCCGTCTTGATCCTGACGCGCAGGTCAGTGAGTTGACCGTCGCGCAAAAGCAGATGGTCGAGATCGCCCGCGCGGTCAGCTATAATTCCGATGTGCTGATCATGGATGAGCCGACATCGGCCATCACCGAAAACGAGGTCGAGCATCTTTTTGCGATCATCCGCGACCTGAAGGCGCGCGGGATCGGAATCGTCTATATTACCCATAAGATGAACGAACTCTTTGAGATCGCGGATGAATTTACCGTATTCCGTGACGGGAAATATGTTGGAACCCATGCCTCGAAGGATGTGACCCGCGACGATATCATCCGCATGATGGTCGGGCGTGAGATCACCGAGATGTTCCCAAAGGTCGATTGCCCGATTGGCGAGACCGTCCTGGAGGTCCGCAACCTGACCCTGCCCGGCGTCTTTCAGGATGTCAGCTTTTCCGTTCGCTCGGGCGAGATTTTGGGGATTGCGGGGCTGGTCGGGTCAAAACGCTCGAACGTGGCCGAGGCGATTTTCGGCGTTCATCCCGCGCCTTTGGGCGATGTTTTGATCGACGGGCGCAATGTCCAGATCACCTGCCCTTCGGATGCGATGCGCCATGGCATGGCCTTTCTGACCGAGGATCGCAAGGAAACCGGCTGTTTCCTGATCCTGAATTGTCTAGAAAACATCCAAACGGCGCTGATCACTCAGGGCCATGTCAAACACGGTTTCATCGATCAGAAACTGGTGACCGCCAAGGCCGAGGAAATGGCAAGGGTGCTGCGGGTCAAGACACCGGATCTGTTGGAAAAGGTCGAGAACCTGTCGGGCGGGAACCAGCAAAAGCTGCTGATCGCGCGCTGGCTTTTGACCAATCCGCGTATCCTGATCCTGGATGAGCCGACGCGCGGCATTGATGTGGGCGCGAAATCCGAAATTCACCGTCTGATCACCAATCTCGCCGCGCAAGGCGTCGCCGTTGTCATGATCTCATCGGAACTGCCCGAGGTTTTGGGAATGAGCGACCGGATCATGGTCATGCATGAGGGCCGGGTTTCGGGCTTTCTCGACCGCGCCGAGGCCGATCAGGTCAAGATCATGTCGCTGGCCGCGAAATGAAGCCGCGATTGGACAGCGAATGGACAAGGACAAGTCATGACTGACGCAACCGCCCTTCCGACCCCGCGCCGCCGCGGCGCCTCGGTCGCTGAACTAAATATTCTGTTGGTTCTGGTCGCAATCTGCGCCGTTTTCGAGATCCTTGGCTGGATCACACAGGGCCAAAGCTTTTTGATGAACTGGCAGCGGCTTTCGATCATGATCCTGCAGGTCTCTGTGGTGGGGATCATCGCCATCGGCGTGACCCAGGTCATCATCTCGGGCGGCATCGATCTGAGCTCGGGCTCGATTGTCGGCGCAACTGCGATGATCGCGATGAGCCTTGCCCAGGCCTCGGGCTATGAGCGGGCGGTCTATCCGGCGTTGACTGGCCTGCCCGTCATCATCCCGGTCGCGGTCGGTTTACTGGCCGGGTTGATCGCGGGGACAATCAATGGCGTGCTGATCGCCTATACCAAGATCCCGCCCTTCATCGCCACGCTTGGCATGATGGTGACGGCGCGCGGCTTTGCGAAATGGTACACTAAGGGCCAGCCGATTTCCTTTCCAAGCGACGCATATGCCTGGATCGGCAAGGGTATGCATCCGGTGATGATCTTTCTCATCGTGGCGGCGATTTTCTATGTCGTGCTGAAATATACCCGCTACGGCAAATTCACCTATGCGATCGGGGCCAATCCGCAGGCTGCACGGGTTTCGGGCATCAATGTCGAAAAGCAGTTGGTCAAGATCTATGCGGTTGCGGGGCTGCTGTCGGCGCTGGCCGGGATCGTGGTCAGCTCGCGCGGGCTGACGGCGCAGGCAGGCATGGGCACGATGTACGAGCTTGATGCCATTGCCATGGCGGTAATCGGGGGGGTGTCTTTGACCGGCGGTCGCGGCACGATCCTTGGGACCTGCATCGGCATGGTGATCTTTGGCGTCATCATCTCGGGATTCACCTTCCTAAGGCTCGACGCCTATTACCAGGAAATGATCAAGGGCGTGATCATTGTCGCGGCCGTGGTGGCCGACGTCTATCGCCAGAAAAAGCGCAGCAAGAAGGCCTAATCAGATGAAGCACTCTTTACTTCTTTCGACTGCCCTCATGGTTTCACTGGCGGCTCCGGCGCTGGCTGATGGGCTAAAGGTCGGGGTTTCGATGACCTCTTTCGATAATCCGTTCCTGACGATCATTCAGAACGGGATCAAAGAACAGGCCGCCAAGGACGGGGTCGATCTAATCGTCGAGGACGCCCAACTTGACGTCGCCCGCCAGCAAAACCAAGTTCAGAACTTCATTGCCAATGGGGTGAATGCAATCATCGTCAATGCGGTCGATGGCTCGGCCTCGCCCGCGATGACGCGGATGGCGGTCGATGCCGGGATCCCCTTGGTCTATGTGAACCACCCGCCCGCTGAACACGCGCAAATGCCCGAGGGCACCAGCTTTGTCGGCTCAGATGAGGTCGAAAGCGGCACGATGCAGACCAAAGAGGTCTGCAAGCTTCTGGGCGGCAAGGGCGATATCTATGTGCTGATGGGCCCGTTGGAAAACGAATCCTCGAAGATCCGGACACAGGATATCGAAGATGTCATCGCCACACCCGATTGCTCGGGCATGAAGATCATCGACAAGCAGGTCGGCAATTGGAGCCGCACCGAGGGCCAGGATCTGACCGCGAACTGGCTGACCACCGGCCAACCCTTCGCCGCGATCATCGCCAATAATGACGAGATGGCGATTGGCGCGATTCAGGCACTGAAGGCGGCGGGCGTCGATATGACCAAGGTCGTCGTTGCCGGTATCGATGCGACGCCGGACGGGCTTGCTGCGATGAAGGCCGGGGATCTTGACGTCACCGTTTTCCAGAACGCGAAAAAGCAGGGCGAGGTGACGCTGCAAACCGCCGTCGGAATGGCCAAGGGCGACAAAGCTCAGGGCAATATTTGGATCCCCTTCGAACCGGTCACCCCGGACACGATTGCGAATTACGAGTGAGAATATGAGCGAAACGAAGTCTTTGGGCGTCGCGCTGATCGGCACAGGTTTCATGGGCAAATGCCACGCGATGGCATGGCGCAATGTTGCGACAGCCTTTGGCGGCGTGCCGCCCCGGCTGGAGGTTTTAGCCGACACGCCGATGGAAAAGGCACGCACCGCGGCGCAAGCATATGGCTTTGCCCGCGGCACCGACAATTGGCGCGAGGCCGTGACAGATCCGGCGGTGGATGTGGTCTCGATTACCACACCCAATGGAATGCATCGCGAAATGGCCGAAGCCGCTTTGGCTGCGGGCAAGCATGTCTGGCTGGAAAAGCCGATGGCGCTGACCGTCGCCGATGCGGAATCGATGGCCCATGCCGCGCGCGCCTCGGGGCGGGTGACGATTTTGGGCTATAATTACACCCGCTCTCCTGCCTTCCGCGCGGCCGCCGAGCTGATCCGGCAGGGCGTCATCGGCCGCCCGATCCATTTTCGCGGCATGTATGACGAAGATTACATGGCAGACCCGAACCTGCCGTGGAGCTGGCGACTGACCCGCGAAGGTGGTGGCTTGGGCGCGCTTGGCGATCTTGGATGCCACCTCGTCTCGGTCATGATCGCGCTGATGGGCGATGTCGCGCGCGTCTATGCGCAGATGGATACGGTAATCTCGGATCGCCCCCATGGCAGCGCGACTGCCAGGGTCGAGAATGAGGATCAGGCGCAGGCGCTGATCCGTTTTGCCTCGGGTGCTTCGGGCGAGTTCTCTTGCTCGCGCGTAGCGCGGGGCTATCGCTGCCGCCTTTTCTGGGAGGTTCAGGGCACCGAAGGCACGCTGCGCTTTGATCAGGAAAACATGAACGAGCTTTGGCTGTATCAGCCCGGCGCCCCCGAGACCGACGGCTTTCGCCGTATCCTTACCGGCCCGGCCCAGCCCGGCTTTGCTGCCTTCTGCCCCGCGCCGGGCCATAATTTTGGCTTCAACGAGCAAAAGGTGGTCGAGGCCGAGGCGCTGCGCCGCGCCATCGAAGGCGTCACCCCTGCTTGGCCCGATTTCAGTGCCGGTCTTGGGATCGAGCGCATCATCCACGGCATGGCCCAATCCGCGATGAGCGGGCAGGCCGTCACTTTCTGACCATCGACATTTTAAAAGACTGCGGCCCCGGCCGCGAAACGGAGCAAGAAAAATGACAGTGAAGATCGGGGTCATCGGGACCGGCGCCATCGGGCAGGACCATACCCGGCGTATCAATCAGGTGCTGGCCGGGGCCAAAGTGGTCGCGGTGAATGACGTCAACCGCGACAATGCCCAGGCCTGCGTCACTGCCTTTGCCCCCGAGGCGACCATCTTTGACGATCCAATCGCGCTGATCAACGATCCGGGCGTCGATGCGGTTCTGGTGTGTTCCTGGGGCCAGACGCACGAGGAATACGTGCTGGCGACCATCGCCGCTGGAAAGCCCTGCTTTTGCGAAAAACCTTTGGCCACAACAGCCCAGGGCGCGGAAAATATCGTCAAGGCCGAGGTCGCGGCGGGCAAGCGTCTGGTGCAGGTCGGCTTCATGCGCCGCTATGATCCGGGCTATCTGGCGCTGCGTCACGCCGTGCAAAATGTCACAGGCGCGCCGCTGATGGTCCACGCAGCCCATCGCAATCAGCGCGTCGGCACGAATTACACCACGCCGATGGCGATCCATGACACGTTGATCCACGAAATCGACGTTTTGCGTTGGTTGCTAGATGACGATTACGTCTCGGCTCAGGTGTTCTTCCCGCGCAAAAGCCCACGTGCCCATGAAAAGCTGCGTGACCCTCAGGTCGTGGTGCTTGAGACAAAAAAAGGCGTGGTGATTGATGTCGAGGTCTTTGTGAACTGCCATTATGGCTATGATATTCAATGCGAAATCGTTGGCGAGGACGGAATCGCCAAACTGCCCGAACCGATGTCGGTGCAAACACGATCAAACGCCATGCTGTCAAATCCGATCCTCACCGATTGGAAGGACCGCTTCATCGACAGCTATGATTACGAACTTGCCGATTTTCTGAAAGCGGCCGCCAAGGGCACTGCCGCTGGCCCAAGCTCGTGGGATGGCTACGTCGCGGCCGTGACTGCTGACGCCTGTGTTAGCGCACAAGAGCAGGAAGGGGTTCCGGTCCGTATTGCTCTGCCCGAGCGCCCGGCCCTTTACGCATAAGGATGGTGCCATGCGCTTCGCCCTGAACCATATTGCTGCGCCGCAAATGCCGCTGCCTGCCTTTTTGGCAATGGCAAGGCGACTGGGCATTACTGATGTCGAAATCCGCAACGATCTGCCAGACGATGTCGGTACGGTCCCGCCCCGTGAGCTGGCGCAAATGGCGGGCGAAGCCGGGGTGCGTATCCTGACGATCAACGGGCTTTATCCCTTTAACCTGTGGTCTGATGATCTTGACAGCCGCGCAAAGCGCCTTGCCGATTACGCGGCCGAAGCTGAAATTGGCGCCCTGGTGATGTGCCCGCTCAACGACGGACGCAAGGTCGAGCATTCGCATGTTGTTGATGCGCTAGACCGTCTGCGCCCCATTCTGAAATCGCGGGCAATCATGGGCTATGTCGAGCCTTTGGGCTTTCCACGCAGCTCCTTGCGCCGCAAGGACGAGGCGATTGCGGCGATCACAGAGGCGGGCGGGTTCGAGCATTTCGCGCTGGTTCACGACAGTTTCCACCACCAGCTGGCGGGCGAGGACAAACTTTATCCCCACCGTACCGCGCTGGTGCATGTCTCGGGCGTGACCGATCCCAATATCCCGGTCGAGGCATTGGAGGACGAGCATCGCGAGCTGATCGATAGCCGTGATCTTTTGAACAATGTCGGACAGCTTCAGTCGTTGCTGGCGGATGGATATGGCGGGCCGATCAGCTTCGAGCCCTTTTCGCCCCGTACCCATGCCCTCCCGAATATCGAAATGGCGCTGGCAGAAAGCATGAGCTTCCTGCGCCGCGCATTGGACGAAAATGGATAGAATGACGAAATCTTTGGATCTCATCACGATTGGCCGATCCTCGGTCGATCTCTATGGCGCGCAGGTCGGCGGCAGGCTTGAGGACATGCGCAGCTTTAACAAATATGTCGGCGGCTCGCCCACCAATATGGCGACCGGCACGGCGCGGCTGGGGCTGAAATCAGCGCTGATTACCCGCGTCGGCGATGAGCATATGGGCCGATTTCTGCGCGAAGAACTGGCGCGCGAGGGCGTCGATACAAGCGGTGTGGTGACTGACCCTGAACGGCTAACGGCGCTGGTTTTGCTGGGTATCCGCGACGAGGACAGCTTCCCGCTGATCTTTTACCGCGAGAATTGCGCGGATATGGCCTTGTGCGAAGACGATATCGACCCTGCCTTCATTGCCAAGGCACGGGCGGTCGTGGCCACCGGCACGCATCTTTCTCATCCCCAGACTGAGGCGGCCGTGCTGAAAGCCCTGCGCCTTGCGCGTGAAAGCGGCGCGCAGACCGCGTTGGATATCGACTATCGCCCGAACCTATGGGGGCTTTCGGGTCATGGCGACGGCGAGAACCGCTTTATCGCCTCTGCGGCGGTGACGGCGAAACTTCAAGCGCATCTCGCGCTTTTTGACCTGATCGTCGGGACCGAGGAAGAGTTTCATATCGCGGGCGGCACCACCGACACGTTGCAGGCGCTGCGCAATGTCCGCGCGGTTTCACAAGCCACGCTCGTGTGCAAACGCGGAGCAGCGGGTGCGGTCGCATTCACCGGAGAGGTCGCCGACTGGCACAGTGGCGAAACCGGGCCGGGTTTCCCGATCGAGGTTTTCAACGTCCTTGGCGCCGGCGACGGCTTTATGTCGGGGCTTTTGAAGGGCTGGCTTGACGGGGAAAGCTGGCCCATCGCGCTGAAATACGCGAATGCTTGCGGCGCTTTTGCGGTCAGCCGCCACGGCTGTACCCCCGCCTATCCCTCATGGGCCGAGCTGCAATTCTTCCTTGCGCGTGGCATCCGCGAAAAGGCGTTGCGCAAGGATGCCGCATTGGAACGCATCCACCGCGCGACCAATCTGCATCCGCTGAACGGCGATCTGCGGGCTTTTGCCTTCGATCACCGTATGCAGCTTGAGGCGCTGCCCGGCGCCACACCCGAGCGGATCTCGCGGTTCAAGGCGCTGTGCCTTGATGCCGCCCTGATGGTTCAGGACGGGCGCGAGGGCTACGGTATCCTTTGCGACGACCGTTTGGGGCGCGCGGCGCTGCATAAGGCATCGGGCGCGGGGCTTTGGATCGGGCGTCCGACCGAATGGCCAGGCTCGCGGCCCCTTCAGCTTGAGACCGAACTTGGGGCTTCGAACCAAGGACTGGTCGAATGGCCAGCGGGGCAAACGGTCAAGGTTCTGTGCTTTTGCCATCCTGACGATGACGCCGAGATGCAGGCCGCCCAAGAGGCAACCGTGACCCGGCTATATCAGGCCGCAAGGGCCAATGATCTAGAGTTCCTTCTTGAAATCATCCCCTCAAAGGTCGCGCCAGTTGATGACGAGACCACCGCACGGCTGATCCGGCGCTGGTATGAGATCGGGGTCTATCCCGATTGGTGGAAGCTTGAGCCGCTGAAATCCGATGCCGCCTGGGATAAGGCCGTTGCGACGATCATCGAACATGACCCCTATCTGCGCGGCATTGTCGTGCTGGGTCTTGATGCCCCCGAGGCAGAGCTTGCCGCGAGCTTTGCCATAGCCGCCAAACACAAGCTGGTGCGCGGTTTTGCCGTCGGGCGCACGATCTTTAGCGATAGCGCCCGTGACTGGATGGAGGGCCGCATCGACGATGTTGCGGCCGTTCGCAACATGGAAAGCCGTTTCCGCAATCTTTGCGAATTGTGGGACACCGCCCGAAAGGAAGCCCAGGCATGACCACGATCCGATTGACCGCCGCTCAGGCGATGATGCGCTGGCTTTCGGTGCAGATGACCGATGAGGGAGAGCGCTTTATCGACGGCGTCTGGGCGATTTTCGGCCATGGCAATGTCGCCGGGATTGGTGAGGCCTTGCAGGGGATAGGTGACAAGTTGCCGACCCTGCGCGGTCAAAATGAACAGACCATGGCCCATGCCGCGATTGCCTATGCCAAGGCGAAAAAGCGGCGGCGGGCGATGGCGGTGACCTCGTCGATCGGGCCGGGGGCTACGAATATGGTGACGGCGGCGGCGCTGGCGCATGTGAACCGTCTGCCGGTGCTGCTGATCCCCGGCGATGTCTTTGCCAATCGCCGCCCCGATCCGGTGCTGCAACAGATCGAGGATTTCGATGATGGCACGGTTTCGGCCAATGACTGCTTCCGTCCGGTCAGCCGTTATTTCGACCGCATCCAACGGCCCGAGCAGCTTCTGACGGCCCTACCCCGCGCCATGCAGGTCATGACTGATCCCGCGACTTGCGGCCCGGTGACGCTTGCCTTTTGTCAAGATGTCCAGGCCGAGGGTTATGACTGGCCCGAGGCTTTCTTTGCGCCCAAGATCTGGCGTATCCGCCGCCCCGAGCCGGACCGGCACGAGCTTGGCACCGTGATCGAGACGATCCGCGCCGCAAAGGCTCCGGTGATCGTTGCGGGCGGTGGGGTGATTTACTCTGGGGCCGAGGTCGCGCTGCGCGATTTTGCCCACAAGCATCGGATTGCGGTCGTGGAAACGCAGGCCGGGAAATCGGCACTGGACTGGCAGGAAAAGCTGAATTTCGGCTCGGTCGGCGTGACCGGAACCGATGCTGCGAATGCGCTTTGCGCGCGTGCCGATGTCGTGATCGGCGTGGGTACCAGGTTTCAGGATTTCACAACCGGTTCTTGGGCCGGGTTCAGCAATCCCGAACGGCGGCTGATTTCTGTTAACGTCACTGGCTATGATGCGGCCAAACACGGGGCCTTGGGGCTTGTCTCGGATGCTTTGGTCGCGATCAAGCGCATCGGCGCGGCGCTTGGCGATCTGACCTTCCCCGAGCCGGACGCGGCTTTGCGTGACGATTGGTACGCGCGCGCCGATCGCGTCATGGCCGCGCCCAATCACGCGGGGCTGCCTTCGGACGCGCAGGTCATCGGGGCGGTGCAGCGGCAGGCGGGACCGGACACCGTTGTCATGTGCGCGGCTGGGACGATGCCGGGGGCGCTTCACACGCTTTGGCGTGCCGCATCGGGCGGTTATCACATGGAATACGGCTATAGCTGCATGGGCTATGAGATCGCGGGGGCGCTTGGCATCAAGCTTGCCCGGCCCGCAGCGGATGTGATCTGCATGGTCGGCGATGGCAGCTATATGATGGCCAACAGCGAGCTTGCGACCGCCGTGATGTTGCGCCAGCCCTTTATCACTGTTCTGACCGACAACCGCGGCTATGGCTGCATCAACCGGCTGCAACAGGGCTGCGGCGGGGTCGAGTTCAACAACCTTTATGCCAGCTCGAATGTCATCGATCAGCCGCAGATCGACTTCGTCGCCCATGCCGCAGCAATGGGGGCACATGCCGAGAAAGTCGCCTCGATCAGCGATCTTGAAGCGGCAATCCAAGCGGCACGGATGCGGGAAATCCCTTCGGTCATCGTCATCGACACCGAAGCCGAGACCGGCGCAGGCATCGGCGGCGGTTGGTGGGATGTGGCCGTGCCCGAGGTCGGCACGACCGAAAAGCTGCGCGCGGCGCGGGCGGAATATGAAACCAAACTGGCCCGCCAGCGGCTGGTGAACTGAGGCAGTATCATGATCTTTTTCGGAACCAATCCCATCGCCTGGTCCAATGACGATGACCAAACCATCGGCGCCCATCTGTCGCTGGACGATTGCCTGAGCGATTGCCGCAAAATCGGCTTCGACGGCATCGAAAAGGGCCATAAAATGCCCAATGACGGCGCCGAACTTAAGGCAAAGCTTGGTGAATATGGGCTGAAATTCATTGGCGGCTGGCATTCGACCAATCTGCTGACCAACGATATCGAGACCGAGCTGGCTGCGATGCAGGGCTTTATCGATATGCTGAAGGCAGCAGGCTCGAAAACGCTGATCGCGGCGGAATGCTCGAACACGATCCATGGCTCGGAGGGGATCGGGATCCTTGACCGGCCGGTGATGAAGGACGAGGAATGGGCACGCTTCACCCAAGGGCTGACCACGCTTGCCCAAGAGGCGGCGCGTCAGGGGATCGAGCTGTGCTATCACCACCATATGGGCACGGTGATCCAGACCGAGGAGGAGATCGACCGGCTGATGGCAGAGACCTCGGATGCGGTTAATCTGCTGCTGGATACCGGGCATTGCTATTTCGGCGGCGGCGATCCGACGGCCTTGGCCAAGCGGCATATGGGGCGCGTCCGGCATATCCATTGCAAGAACATCCGGGCCGAGGTGATGGAAAGGGTTATCTCGGAAAACATGTCCTTCCTGGATGGGGTCCGCCACGGCGTCTTTACGGTTCCGGGCGATGCCGAGGGTGTGGTTGATTTCCCTTCGGTGCTGAAAGAGGCCGCGCGCGCGGGCTATCAGGGCTGGCTGGTGATTGAGGCCGAACAGGACAGTCTGGTCCGTAATCCGCTGCATTATCAATCGATGGGCTATGGCGCGTTGAAGGATATGGCAGCACATGCCGGGCTGTCGTGACATGGGTATTTGGATGATGAAGAATGAAGTGAGGGTGCGATGAGCTTGCTGGTAAAGCCAAAGGGACCGTGTGGTCTGGTTCATCACATCACCCCCGAAAGCGCGGGCTGGGGATATGTTGGTTTCGATCTTTGGCGGCTTGGTTCTGGCGAGGTCGCTGAAGGGGTGACCGGGGATCGCGAGGTCATTTTGGTGGTCGTCGAGGGCAAGGCACGGATCGAGGCCGCTGGTCAGGAATGGGGCGTATTGGGCGAGCGGATGAGCGTTTTTGAAAAGACGCCGCCGCATTGCCTTTATCTGCCCAATGGCTCGGACTGGCGGGCGGTGGCGGAAACCGAATTGGTGCTTGCGGTCTGCTCGGCCCCTGGTCACGGCACCCATCCCGCGCGGCGGATTGGGCCGGAGGGGATCACGCTGACCCAGCGCGGCATTGGGGCAAACACGCGCTTCATCAACAATATCGCGATGGAGAACGATGATTACTGCGACTCGCTTTTGGTGACCGAGGTGTTCACGCCGCAGGGGAACTGGTCCTCTTATCCGCCCCATCGCCATGATGAGGACGATTTCCCCAACATGACCTATCTGGAGGAGACCTATTATCATCGTCTTAATCCGGCCCAAGGCTATGGCATTCAGCGGGTCTTTACAGAGGATGGGACCCTTGATGAGACCATGGCGGTTGCGGATGGTGATGTCGTGTTGGTTCCAAAAGGGCATCATCCCTGCGGCGCGCCCTATGGCTATGAGATGTATTATCTCAATGTTATGGCGGGGCCGGTGAGAAAATGGCGCTATAAGAACCATCCGGATCATGACTGGATCTGGCAGCGCGACAATGGATAGGGATGAAGGGGTGTTCGCACCAAGGCTGGCCATGGGCTGAGCCTTGGGCCTGAGCAGGCACCGGTCTGAACAGACAAAACGCATTGCTCTTTTGTAGCCGTCAAAGCGAGGACGGCTTGCGAGGCGCTTTGACGGGCAATGCGAGTGCCGGGCTGGTCAAGGGATCCGATTGCCGTCCGAGGAAGATCCGCAGGTTGAAAGGCCCCCGCCGGTGAATGGGCGGAGGCCTTTAGTCAAACCAGCCGTCTTGCCGCGACATGCTATGTGCAAATATGTCATTCGTAATGACGAAAAACTGCGGAAAGATCCTGAATGGATTTTCCCGCAGTTCCTAATTTAGCTCTTAGCTCTTAGCTCTTAGCTCTTAGCTCTTAGCTCTTAGCTCTTAGCTCTTAGCT
>NZ_DALZMB010000006.1:53293-72925 GCF_032007265.1 Paracoccus sp. (in: a-proteobacteria)
CTCAGCGCGTTTGCTTTTGCCGGTGGCCGCAAGCGTGAGGTAGACGACAAGGACCAAAATCACCGCCAGAAACACAAGGCTGGTATTCGTGGTCCCTAGTCCCAGCCCGCCATTGGCCACCGGCTGTGACAAGAGGTCGCCAAGCGATGCCCCCAGCGGGCGCGTCAAAATGTAAGCAAGCCAGAACGCGGTAACCGGTCCGATGAACCGGGCGCGCCACAGGCCCACGACCACCAGGATTGCCGCGCCAAAGAGCAACGCCGAGGCAAAATATCCAAGGCCAAGCTGCTCGGCCAGCAGATCACCCGTGGCCGTGCCAAGTGCAAAGGTGATTAAGACCGCCAGCCAGTAAAACCCCTCACGCGGGAGAGTGTCGATCGAATGGATCGACAGGGTATGCTCGCGCGAATACCAGATCGCAAAAGTGGCAATCAGCGCCAGGATGAAGACGATCGAGGATAGCTGCAAAGGCACGCCATAGGTGTCTGTCAGGCTGTCGGTAATCAGGGTTCCGACGATCGAAATCATCGTGACTGCCAGCCAGTAGATCCAGGGCGTGTATCGATCCGACCTCATCTGCCAGAACAAGATGACCGCCAGAACGACCGTCATCAGGATCGAGGTCATGGGCAGCCCAAGCCCCATCTTGAAGATCAGATAATCGGCCCCAGTCTCGCCGACAGTTGTGGCCATGACCTTGATTGCCCAAAAGCTGGCCGTGACCTCGGGCACCTTATTGTAGCGATCGACATCTGCGGGCAGTCCCGTTGTCGGCACATCCGAGAAAAGTGGGTAGGCCATCTCTGTCCCTCCTGAAAAATGGACAAGTCTGAGGACAGCGTAGAGGCGGCAGATGACTGGAAAATCCAAGCGAGGTTACATTTTCGTAATCTTCACCCAGGCCCTATCCCGGCCCCAATTGCCGAGAGGGTCCAGTGCGGCGCGAAAGATTACGAAATCGTAATCGGCGCCGAATTTTTCGGTCAGGTGCGGCGCCTAGATATCGATCAGCGGCACAACCGCCGCCGATAAGGAGAACCAAGATGACACGTACCCTTTCCATGCTTTCATTGGTAGCAATCGCTGCGGCAAGCGCTGCTTCCGTCGGCCCGGTTTGGGCTGGATCGGATGATGCGGCCGAAATTCAGCTGTTCCTGAAAGCGCCCAAGGGCATCTCGGATGCAATTCGCGCCGCCGAAAGCGCAACCAGTGGCAAAGCCATACAGGCCGAGTTTGATGACCATAAGGGCGCCGCGGCCTATGAGGTCAAAACCGTCGCCGGCGACAAGATCGCCAAGGTCAAGATTGACGCCAGCTCTGGCCAGGTGATCGAGACCAAGGACAAAGGCACTCTTGCCGCCAAGGGGGATGAGGCCGTCGATCCCGCAAAAATGACCGTCTCTTTGCTGGATATCGTGACCAAAGCCGAGGCCGAAAGTGGCGGCAAGGTCATGTCGGTCGATCATGAGATCGAGGATGGTGTGACCCAAACCGAGATCGAGATCGTTAAGGCAGATGGGACTCGGGTGGATTATACTTTCGACAGCAGCGCGTCTAAGCTGGTCCCCGCGACCCAGGGTCATAGCGATTCTGATGAGCCCACTAAAGGATAAAGCAAACGCAAACGGGGGCGGCAACGCCCGCCCCCCGGTGCGGGGAAAGCCAGATGCGCATTCTGATTATCGAGGACGACCAGACAACTGCCGACTATATTGCCCGCGGCCTGCGCGAAGAGGGGCATGTGCCCCAGATCTGCGGCAATGGTCGTGACGGGTTGGTGACTGCGCAAACGGCAGATTTTGACGTTCTGGTGGTTGATCGGATGCTACCTGATCTGGATGGGCTTTCGGTGATCCGCACACTTCGAGGCGCCAAGAACCTGACGCCTGCAATCTTTCTGACCGCGATGGGTGGGATTGATGACCGGATCGAGGGGTTGAATGCAGGGGCCGATGATTATCTGGTCAAGCCCTTCGCCTTTGGCGAGCTATCCGCGCGCATTCAAGCCCTTGGCCGCCGTCCGAAAATGCGAGATGAGGAAACTGTACTTAGCGCGGGTGATCTACAAATGGATCTGATCCGTCGCCGTGTCACTCGCAATGATATCGAAATCGAATTACTGCCGCGCGAGTTTTCCCTGCTGGAATGTCTGTTGCGCCGCAAGGGCCGGGTCCAGACCCGCACTATGTTGCTAGAGGCGGTCTGGGATCTGAACTTCGACCCGCAAACCAATGTGGTCGAAAGCCATATTTCACGGCTCAGGGCCAAGATCGACAAGCCATTCGAGGTCGAGCTGATCCGAACAGTTCGCGGCGCAGGCTATAGGATCGAAGCATGAGCCCATGGCGCGATGCATTTCGTGCCACGCCAATGCGCTTGACGCTGCGTCTGGTCGCATTGTTTCTGGTGCTGAGCACGGCCTCGTTTCTGCTGACATGGTGGCTTGCCAATGAAGCTTTGCTGAGCGCGACAAAAAACGTACTCAAACAAGAAATCGAAGAACTGTCGGCATCGGAAAATCCCCTGACGATTGCGCGCGCAGTGGCCGAAGGTGCCAAGAAGGTCGACGCCGAGCATCAGATCCTGCGCTATGATGGCCCCGGCGGCCCAGTCGGCAACTATCTGGGCGATCTACCGGGCAAGAAGCTGCGACAGCTGGATTTGCACGACAAAGAACATGACATAAACGGCAGCTATGTCCTGTTAAGCAAACAGGTGGGTGAGGCACGGCTGACGGTCGGGCAGGATACCGAAGCCTTCGATGACTTGCGCGAAGTCTTTATCAAGGTGTTGCTCTTTACACTGATGCCGACCGCGATTTTGCTTTTGGCGGGCGGGATGGTGATTGCTTTACGCTCGGCGCGGCGCTTGAACGGGATCGAAGATACACTTGCGCGGCTGACCTCGGGCGATCTGACGGCCCGCCTGCCGCCAATGCCCGGAAGTCCTGATGATCTTAGCCGCGTTGGCGCGGGGATTGATCGTCTGGCCGCAGCGCAAGAGGCATCGGTTGCCGCGCTTAAGCAAGTCTCGACCGATATTGCCCATGATTTGCGCACGCCGATCCAGCGACTGGCCCTGATCTTGGACCGTGCCGCGTCAGAGGTGAACGAAAGCCTGCCGCGCGACACGCTTGACCGGGCAACTGCCGAAATTCAGAATATTTCGACGACTTTTGATGCATTGTTGCGCATTGCCCAGATCGAAGGCGGTCGCGGTGGTCAAAGTTTTGTTCCCGTCGATCTGGGCCAGCTGGCGGGCGATATTGCCGAGCTTTATGAACCGTCTGCGCAGGAAAGCGGACGGCAGATCGACTTACGCTTAAGCGGCGCCGCGATCGTTCAGGGGGATCGGACGTTGCTGGGACAAGCGATCGTCAATCTGCTGGAAAATGCCCTGCGGCACAGCCCATCCGGCCCGATCACCATTGCAGTTGATGGTCTGTCCCTATCGGTCAGCGATCAAGGCCCCGGCATTCCACAAGCCGAGCGAGAGGCGGTCTTGCGAAGGCTGTATCGCCTTGATCGCAGCCGCAATACCCCGGGCAGCGGGCTGGGACTAAGTCTGGTGGCAGCCATTGTGCAAAAGCATGGCGCGAAACTGATTCTGACGGATAACCATCCCGGATTGCGGGCGATCATCCAATTTCCCGACACGGCCAAGCCCTAAGTTCGGTGAGGTTGCATCAACTGCAACCGCATAAGCAGCCCAAAAAGACCGCGCGCGATACGCGCAGGGTCAAGCTTGGCGCTGCCACAGCCGCGTAACTGACTTTCTCGGTAGCAGCCGGCAGCTTTGCCAGGGGTATGACGTGGCGTGATAGGCGCCCTACCCTACGCGCTGATGGCTGCATCGGTAATGCTTTGGCCACCCATCGGGTGCGTCACTGGCAAGCCGCACAGGCAGCCGTCACTGGCGGCAATCGGCGTAATGTCGCTGTCGTGATGCTCTTTCACAGACATATTCAACAATTGTGACTGCCGCCGATGGACTGTGCCGCGATTTGGTCTTTATTCTGCTGGCAAAGCAAGTTGGGTACGACACATCATGCCAAGCGGAATCGGGATTGTCGGCGAGCATTTGCGCCTGACGGGTCGCCTTTTTCTTCGATATGGGCTGATCCTGACTGCGATAATGGCCGCCGGAACCTTGTTAACCCAGCTGCTATTACGCCTTGCCGCAGAAATTGGTCTGGTGAACAGGCTGTTGGGGCTGGTCGCAATCGCGCCTGTCATTTTGCTGCAACTGATTATTTTCGTGACATTTTTTGTGATCTTGCGCAACGGGCTGCCTCGAATGCGGCTGCGGCGGATGCGGGCTCGACAACAAGAGCTGTCCCAGCCCGATCTGACGGCTCAGGGGACTGTGGCCGATCAAGGCACCCCGCCGTTCGTGCTGGCCTTGATGTCAGTCCTGATCCCGTTTTACGGCTATTACGCGGGGTGGGGCCTTTTGGGTGATACGCTGCGCAGTTATTCTCAGGTGTTTTACGTCAAGCAGATCGAGCGGATCGACTTCGACAACCCCCAGCCAATGGCCTCGGCGTTAGAGATCGGCTCGACATTCTGGGTGGTTCTTGCCGTCGCGTTGATCTGGGTGGTGCGCAGGATCGCCAAGGCCCGCAGCACGCGCAATAATGGCGAATATTGGTCGATGCTGGTCGTGGCCTGCGAGGCCACTTGGGCCTTGCTGGGTCTTTATGTGCTTTCTGGGTGGAAGAGCCGCTTTGCCGAGTGGCTTGCAAGCCTGCCCAGCCCGTCACAAGTGTTGGAGCTGGTGTCATCTGCTGCCGCATCTGCGATAACCACTGCAGAGGCGATCCCCGTTGACTGGCCGGTTGCCCCTCAGCCCTGGCCGTTTCTTGTTTCGCTGTTTTGGTATGCGCTTTTGCCGCTGATCTGGTTCAATTTGGGCGCGATTGTCTATGGCCACAATATCATGGCTATCCGCAGCGATACTGACAGGCTGGCAGGCGGGGCCATCCGCAAATGGCAAGCGCTGCCCAAGCCTGTGACTGATTTCATTGGTCATTTCTGGATCGGCCTTATCAAGCGCTGGCATGCGGTGACGAATGGCGTGCTCTTGGCGGCCTCTGCTGGGGTCGCTTTGACAATCTCGGTGCTGGTGGCCTGGCGCTTGGTTGATTGGCTGGGCCATTGGGGATGGATTGGCATGGCGCATCTGATCGGGCCGCAGGATACGTTAAGCTGGCAAGTGCTGGCCGTGCCGTTGAACGTGCTTTTTGGTGCGCCCGGAGGGTCCACAACAGGGTTGCTGGTCAGCCCGTTACAGTTTTGCATCTTGGCCGCCGGGCTAGAGCTGGCCGGCAAAGCCCAAGATCACGCCAATGCATCCCGCGCTACTGAGGGATTTGACGCAGAACCGGCTTGAAGGGCAACGAAATAGCCTTGGGGCGGGTGCTGAGGCCCGATAGCTGCACCCTTAGATCGTCCAGCGCCTCGACCGGCAGCAGGAAGGTTTGCCCGGAATAGGAGAAAGTCCCGGCTTCGGGTTCTGCATTCAGCGATCTGGAGCAATCATCCTCGGATCTTGGATCGTCGCTTAAGGCGCGCTGAATGGCGCGGCCAAGGTCATTGGTCAGCGGGAACCACTGTCGTCCCTTGGAATCTGTCAGGGCAAGATCGCAAAACGTCCAATCTTTCATCGCTGCGCCTTTCAGTCCCAAGCGCAAGTAGACCGATGCACGATCATCACGAGATGGTAAAATGAAGGCACGGGCCTGATCGACATCCACGCTTACGCCATCCAACTCGGCCTGTGGCTGGTCAGTCGCGACAATGTCCCAGTTCTTGGATTGGCGTAGCTCGGTGTATTTTGGCCAAGCCACCAAAAGAACCGTGAGGCCAAAGCAAAGAACCGTCGCGGTCAGGGCAGCAAGTGCTTTTGCAAAACTGTTCATGGGCCAAGCCGGGCTGTGGTTTCATGCGAAGGTGCGGTTTTTGGGGGCGCCAGTGACAAGGTGCCATCCAGGGGTGGGTTATAGCCAAGGGTCAGCAATAAACGCCCGCCTTCGATCTCGTCGGGGGGCAGTTCGAATACGGCAAAGGTCTTGCTGGCGACGCCGGGCTGAAGCCAAAGCAGGTCGATTTGTTGGGGCAGATTCAACACGCGCTTGCTGGCCTGATAGCGACGATTGCTGCTGCCTTGCCAAGTGGCATCAACCGGGGTCGATCGCGTCGTGCCTGAAAGCTGCAGATCGACGATCAGGAAAACCCCCTCGGTATTGCGCGTGATGTCGTTTGCCCCCTCAAGAAAGCTGATCTGATCTGCCGTGCGCCATGCATCAAAGCGCCCAGAAATCAGGCGCGTCTTGCCGATCTGACCCGCATCAACCTTGGTGACGAAGGGTTTGATCGCATCGTTATATTCGGGGGTAGTCAGCATCATTGCCGCCAACAGCGCCGCTCCGACAGCAAGAGTGACAATGTTCATCGGCCGCATCATTCGATCTGAGGCCTTATGTGCATCTGTGCGGCAGGTAGAAAGCCCAACCAGCTTGCCTGCCCATAAAGATTGTCGCGCAATTTGAAGATCTGCTTGTCAAAAAGGATTTGAACCTCTTTCGGCTGCCAGTCGGGGGGCGCGGGCCAGATCATCTCGATCTGCTCAGGCATCCGAGGGTGCAGTTGTCGCAGTGGTTGTTGGTCACGTATCAGAACAAGATCGGGCTCGGGCAGCGCGACGCCGTCGATCATCACCTTGGGTGGATGCGCTGGAGAACCAAAGAGCGTGGTCTGAGATTCGCCAGTCACATTCTCGATTCTGGCGGACATGACCAATGTTGCCGGGTCGGAACCTCGCAGGTGAAATGCCTGTGGCGTGATGATTGTGCGGCCAAGATCGATCGCTTGGCCGAGTGAGGCCACGGTTATCACCTCGGGTGTGCGCGCCTCGTCGACCTTCCACCACCAGCTCAGCAAAATGGCCGCCGCAACCCCAGCCGTCGCCAGCAGACGCAGCCATATTTGACGAAGAAAAGGCGTTTTATGGTCATCAGACATAGCCGCATCTGAAGGATTATGTCTGATAAGATCAAGCGCAATAGAGCGACGGATTTCAGCTCTGGCAAAGCCGCGCTTACGCCCGGAAATCGAACTGCTGCCAGCTTCATCAGCGGCGCGAGCGATGCCACGTTGGAGCGTGCGCTTGGCGGCACGGCAAGCAACTCCATCGCTGGTAAATCCAGCAATCGTGCCAAGGAACGGCTGGCTATGGCGGCATGGGTCGCGGTTTGGTTAAGGCAGGGGAAATTTTAACCCCTGCCTTAACCAATCACCAAAACAGATGGGCCTGATCGATGGCGCGGCTCAAGAATGCACCGCGATCGCTTTCGGGCTGCCAGTTCAACACCCGACAGGGCTTGGCATTATCGAACCGGGCCAGATGACCACGCGACTTCCAGTCCGCGCGAATGATGCCCGTGGCATCCTTGCGGCGCAAAACATGCCGCTTCAGGGATTGTTTGACCTGATCTGCGGCCCAAAGCAGGCTTAGATTGGACGCGGTCACATTCAGCTTGGCGCCCAAACGTCGATGGATTTCGTCAAAGTAATCGCGCCCCGACAACATCGGCGGGCCAATCAGGTTGAAATCCTCGCCGGCGATGGTCGGATTTTCCATCATGGCGATCATTCCATCCGAGACGTCGTCAACCAGCACGAAAGGCAGAATGTTCTTGCCGCTTCCCCACAGCCTGACAGCGCCGGGTCCATGCCAGCGCCCGATGCCCCAATGCTGCAAAGGTCCGCCATCACCCAAGACGATGCCCGGCCGTGCGATCACCACCTCGACCCCGTCGCGAGACTGAGCCTCAAGCAATTGCCGCTCACATTCAGCCTTCGAGCGGGCGTAAAGATTGCGCTGCTCCATTTCGCCAAAAGGCGTCGCTTCGGTGATGACACCTTGCGGGTCAGACATGTCATACGAGGCAATCGTGCCGGTATAGATCATGCGCTTGACGCCTGCGCGACGCGCGGCCCGCGATATCCGCAGCGCCGTCGCAACATCGTTGTTCAGCGCCTCTTCCCAAGTGCGGTCATGAGAGCGCGCCAGATTAAAGACATAGTCGATACCTGTCATGGCACGCGACAATGCTTCTTCGTCTTGCAAGGATGCGCCGACCAGCTCGACCCGGTCGGAAATATCCTCGAACGGACCGCTTTGCCCGCGCGACAGCACGCGGACCTCGTGGCCAAGGTCGACCAAGCGCCGCGTCAGATTGCGTCCGATGAAGCCGGTTCCCCCAATCACCATGATCCGAGGGGCCAAAGGCTGGGATGGGGATGTCGCGTTTTGACGGCTGGCTGGATCCACAGAGGCGACTACGGCGGGGGCCGCAGGCAGCATGTTCACGCTGCTTTCAATGGCGGACATGACTTTGCGCGCCTGCGCGGGCGAAAAACGCCGGTCCGGGCTGCCTCGGCGTATGCCGTCATAAAAGGCGGCGATCGTGTTGCGAAAGCTTAGCCCATAGGGGCTTTTTTGGTTGAAGGAGCGGCCCTGACGCCAGGCGTTGACCACGGCTTCCCGCAGATGCGCCCCGGCTTGCCCCAATTCCTTGCGCAGCGGGTTAAGGACCAGTTCAGCGGTATTGTCACGGGTCAGGACAAATGTATCGGCCGCATAGTCCAGCCGCGCGATCCCCGAAGAACCCCGCAACGTGACCGAACGATCATCAACCGTTTCGACCAGCGACAGGGCAATTGTCACATCTACCTGCCCGGCGCGGGCCAGAATGCGCCAGCTTTGCGGGCGCTGTTCGCCGCCTGGCATGGTGATCCATTGGCCCAGGCTGACATGCTCGATCTCAAGCGTATCACATAGATCGACGGCAAAGGCGAAAGGATGCGGTCCTAGCTCCAGCAGCAGGTTGCGCACCTGTGCCAAAAGCCAGATGCCATAAGGCCCCGAGCGCAATGGCGGCAAAGGCAGTGACCAGTTGATCTGAACGCTGGAAACAACGCCCAAAAGCCCTTCGTCACGGGCCTGCTTAAGCCGTTGATAGCCCGGCAGCGCCAAAAAGTTGTGGCAGACGCCCAAAACCCGACCAGCTTGATCGGCGGCGGCGGACATCTGGTCCAGCTCGGCCACCGAAAGCGCCGCAGGCTTTTCGACCAGCACATGCAGACCCGCCTCTAGGCAGCGCCGTGCCAAGGGATCATGCAAAGGCGGTGGTGTCAGGATATGGACTGCGTCGCAGACCCCTGCGGCAATCATATCGTCAAGGTCCGTATAGGCCGCAATGCCATAGCCCGCCGCCATGCCCTGAGCAGCAGAAGCCGAGCGGTCACAAACCGCGGTCAGAACCAGACCATCTGTCGCCCGAATGGCATCGGCATGCCAGGCTGCGATATATCCGGCACCCAAAATACCGATGCGTAAATCTGACAGGGCGATCTCCTATTTGTATTCGATGATTTTCATATCGTCCCCGATAAGGCGGCGAACATGAAAAATCATCATGCCGAAAAAGTTGGGTATCTTTGAAATTGTCAGCAAAACCGCCTGACGCATGGCCATTCTACCATCAACGCCGCGCTGACGCAGCCCGCGTGCCGTTCGATACCACGACAATGCGTAAATCGCCAAGATTACGACCGCCAGTCTAGGCTCAAATGCCAACCCCGCCAGTAAGATCAGGGGCAGCACCAGACCATAGACCCAGACCCGCATCCGCTCTCGCCGGAAATGGTTGGGGTGCATAAAGCCGACTTGGGCAAAGCCATGCCCGTCGCGGATCGTGCGCCGCCACCAGGGTCCAAATCGCGTCATGGCGGCATCATGCCAGGTCATGTTCAGCGGCAGACGCACTAGTCTCCAGCCGGCTGCGCCGAGGCGCAAACAGAACTCATCATCCTCGGCGGCGATGACGCGCGGATTGAAGCCGCCTATTTCCTGAAAGGCGCGGGTGCGCACCATCATATCGCCGCCGCATGCCACGATGGGCCCGGCGGGGCGGCGCCAATCCAGTTGGAAAAGCGCATTGTAAACCGAGGCATCGGGGTAAATCTCCGAGCGCCACCCGGTCACCAGGCCAAGGCCCGCATCCGCGCGAAGCGCCGCAAGTCCCGCCTCTAGCCAGCCCGCCTCGACCCGGCAATCGCCATCGACAAACTGCACGAATTCGGGCGGATCGCCGCCCGCAACAAGGCGCTCAAAGCCCGCATTGCGGGCCCGCGCTGCGGTAAAGGGAACCGAGCGGTCAAGCTCGACCACGAGCACCCCAAGTTCGCGCGCAAATGCCACGCTGTCATCATTCGAGCCGCTGTCGACATAGACGACGCGGTCACAGACCGTCACCAACGAGCGCAGACAGGCCTTTAGCCGGTCGCCCTCATTCCGGCCGATCGCCACGGCCCCAAGAGAGGATCTGTTCTGTTCGTTCATCATGTCGAAGACATCTAATAGTCCCTGCGTACAAGAGCCATATCTTTTTCCCCAACAGTTAATCATCCTGCCGATTAAGATACTTTTTTCTCAGCCGCTTAGCTGCGTGGCGGGCCGGCCATGTCCTCTAAGTTGGTGCCGGGGCCGTTTTCACGCCCATAGGTTGGAAAGGCGATGCGGTTCGGCGCGAACATGCTGGCCATGCCGTGCGATGACAGGGGCGCGTAAAAGCCCGAGGCCCTCAAGGTCGGGGACTGCCCTTGACACCAAAACCTGCGCCCGAGTCGGATTTAATCCCCCCTTTGTTTTTTGGGACGAGAACATTCCTCGGCCCTGAAAGCAGAGGAATTCCGAGGTGCCAGCTTTAGCGCGGCCATAAAACAGAAGAAAACATGCGTATTTTCAAATAAACTTAAGATATATGCCTAATATGTATTGCTAGTTATGATCGATATGTGCATTAGATAGCGAAGCGACCCGGTGCGCAGTCCTATAGCGTATATTCAGATGTGCAAATGCATTATACTTGATCCAAATCGCCTTTCTCCACCTCTTAGATCTGATGTTCAGACAGTGAATACATCGATGGCTCACTAAAGCTGCTGCCGATGTAAAGCGCCTATCCCCAAGTAAATCCGGCTGAATCGGCTCAAACTTTTTGAGCCTATCTGCTGCTGCCCTTTAGCTAGTTTAACAGGACCGATCATGGCTCAGTATAACGGAACCGACCAAGACGATGTTTTCATCGATAGGATCGGCGAAAACGATTCGATTTTTATGAACGGTGGTAACGACAGCGTCGAAGCTGGGGCCGGCAATGACCAGATCAACGGCGGCACGGGCAATGACACCTTGCGTGGTGGCCTTGGCGACGACAGCGCCTGGGGCGAAGCAGGCGATGACCTGATTACAGGTGATGAAGGCAACGATGCGCTGGATGGCGGTGACGGGAACGACACCATCTACGGCGGTGAAGGTCGTGACAGGATCTGGGGTCACCAGGGCAATGACCAGCTTTTTGGTGATGACGGCGACGATGATATCGATGGTGGCGAAGGTTCCAACACCATCGAGGGCGGCAACGGAAACGACACCATCATTGCGGCAGGTTCTGCGAGTGATAGCAACCTGCTGTCGGGCGGCGCGGGCAATGACCGCATCACAGCAGGCGAAGGCGACGATCGTCTTTTTGGCGGTGACGGCGATGATGTCATGTTCGGCGCAGGTGGCAATGACTTCCTGGATGGCGGCGACGGCGCGGATGAAATGTCGGGCGGCGAGGGCAACGACACGTTCAGCGTGACCAATGGTGATCACATCATCGATTTCAACATGGGCGCCAATCAGAACTTTGACGATGGCGATCAAAGCAACAACGATTTTGTCGATCTGTCGGCCTATTATAACCCCACTGCGCTCGCGGCTTATAACGCGCAGCATGGCACCAATTACAGAACGCCGATTGAATGGCTGCGCGCCGATCAGGCCGATGATGGTCGTCTGAACATGGTGGATGGTTTCACATTGCGCATCGACAGCAATGGCAACCCCACCGACGGCGCGAATCTGACCTATGACAACACCAACGTTGTTTGTTTCTCGTCGGATGTTTTGATCGAGGCGCTACAGGGTTCGCTGCGTGCAGGTGAGCTGAATGTAGGCGATCTGGTCTATACTCGCGACAACCACCTGCAGCCGATCCGCTGGATTGGGAAACGCCATATTTCCGCAGAGACTTTGGCAGCCAATCCGCAGATCCGCCCCATCCGCATCAAAAAAGGTGCGCTTGGTGCAGGTACGCCGACAACCGATCTGGTCGTATCGCCCCAGCACCGCATGCTGGTCAGCTCGCGCATCGCGCAGCGCATGTTCGGCACTGATGAGGTGCTGATTGCGGCCAAACAACTTCTCAAGGTCGAGGGGGTCGATGTGGCCGATGACATTCAAGAGGTGACTTATGTTCACTTCTCGTTTGATCAGCACGAAATCGTATCGGCCAATGGTGCAGCATCCGAGTCGCTGTATTTCGGGGCCGAGGCCTTGAAAACGATCGGGGCTCAAGCGCTTGCCGAGGTTTGCACGATTTTCCCCGAGCTGGCCGATGAAGGCAATGTCCCGCAGCCCGCGCGCATTTTCGCCTCGGAGAGCCAGGCGCAGAAGTTTGTGCAGCGTCATGCACAAAACGATCTGCCCCTGATGAACCCATAATCAAAGGCCCTTGGCCGCGCTTTCGCGCGCAAGGGCACGCTTTGACTGATTGCGCAGGCGGCCCCTATCCGCCTGCGTATTTTTTTGCCAATTCGCCCTGCATGCGCCGGCGGGCGTGGACAAGACATAGGCGCTACTCGTGCCTTTAGCGGGCCAAAGCGTAAAATTCGGGATTTGGCCGCATCGAGGTTACATTCGCGATCCGGTTCGACATCGCAAAGAATGCGGCAATGGCGCCAATATCCCAGATGTCGTCCTCGTCAAAACCATGTGCTTTCAGGGTTTCGAAATCTGCGGGGCCAACCTCTTGCGCCTTTGCAGATACTTTCATTGCGAAATCCAGCATCGCCATTTGGCGCGATGTAAGATCCGCCTTGTGATAGTTCACCGACACCTGATCGGCAATCAGCGGGTCTTTTGCGCGGATACGTAAGATGGCCCCATGCGCGATAACGCAATATTGGCATTGGTTGGCGGCGGATGTTGCGACGACAATCATTTCACGCTCGGCCTTGGTCAGATTGCCGGGCTTATCCATCAGTGCGTCATGATAGGCGAAGAACGCGCGAAATTCGGCGGGGCGGTGGGCAAGGGTCAGAAAGACATTCGGGATAAAGCCGGACTTTTCCTGAACTGCCAGAATCCTGTCCCGAATATCCTGCGGCATGTCTTCAAGCTTCGGCACGGGAAATCTGCTGATGGCAGGTTCGGACATAAGAGAAATCCTTGCTTGGGGGCAGCTAACCTGCCGGGAAAGATCAATGGATCAGCCCTGTTGATGGGCCTTGAAGCCAGGCGCGCCTGCAAGACGGATCGGGTTAGGCCATTGGTCTATCAGCTTGGCCATTCCACAGCGTTGATCGATGGGCATGGATGGGTGCTGGACACAAAGCCCCCGTCGCAGGGCAGAGATAGAACCAAAATAGTGGCAATAAGCCCCTGACAAAAGCCCGATCAAGGTCAGGCTCATCACCAAAGAAGGGCATTGAGCCAAGTTGATCTTGTTCACGGGGGGCGGATGGCGGCTTTAAACCGGGCTACATCACGCGGCTGAGACTAGACTGATCTGGGGATGGTTCGTTGCCCTGCCCCAGCAGCCTGACAAGCAAATCCACCCGCGATGTGACACCGAGTTTGTGATAGGCGCGCTTGCGGTGGGTCTTGATGGTTTCGACGCCAACCTGAAGGATTTCGGCGATGTCTTTTTCCGTAAGGCCTGCGACCAGCTTCAGGACGACATCTGCCTCGCGGCTGGAAAGACGATCCCCGCCGAGGCGCTCTAATGCGGCCTGCGCTGGGTTTTGTGCTGCTTGCAGGCGTGCATTGCGCTGTTGCCAGTGGCGTTGGCAGATCGCCATCAGCGAAGTCTTGATCGGCTGAACCGCGGCAAGGTCGTCGGGGGCAAAGCCGCGATTTCCGGTGCGATAAAGGGCAATCTGCACGGTGTCACGCTCAGAGATCCTCAGCGCAAGATCCATCTCTTTCAGGCGTTTGGGCCATCCGGCTGTCAGATATCCCACCTCTTCGCGTCGGTCGATCTCCAGCATCTCGGCCTTGGTCGAGGGGCGACGCAATGCCGGATGGCGGGCCATATCCTCCATAAGATAGAACCCGCTGGGGATCTTTTGGCGGTGCATCTGGAAAAACGGGCTATGGCGATAGGTAAAGGTCGAATAGGAGGCCAAAACCTCATTGGCAAGGCTTGCTGGCTGGGATTTCGAGCTGATTTCAAGCAGCATATCATCTTGATAAGTCGAAATCATTGCCAGATCGAACGAGATCAGCTGTTGCAGTGCCTCGGTCAGATGCAGGTCGAAATCCTGTTGATCGGCGGCAAGGATCAGGCGTGACAAAGCTTCGTCCGACAGACGTTCCGCACGGGGGCGGACGGCGGCGGGCGTGCTTAACCCGGATAGCGGTTTCTCATTTGTGGATGGCATTCCCGATCACCTTGACGTTGATCCTGCTGATCAGACATAGGCTGACACATCAAATTGTCCCGGCGGCGTCAATAGCAACTGCAAGCAGAAGCAGGTGACGCAGAGTTGCAAATTCTGGCGGGAATTTGACATTTGCGCGATGCCTTGGCCGGATTTTCAGCAAGAAACCCGCGATCTGTCCCCCCCAGAGAGGATATTTGCCCCGAAACGAATCTGCTAAGAGCTTTGATCTCTGATTTTTCCGGGAGGAAGACATGCACGCGAAAACCCTGTTCACTTCGGCGCTGATCATTGCGGGCGCGAGCTTTGCTGCGCAAGCCGCCGACACCATCAACGTCGCGACCAATATCGCCAACGTTCCATTCGAATTTCAGGACGGCAGCGGCACCCTGATGGGCTTTGAAGTCGATATCATGCGTCTTGTCGGCGAAAAGCTGGGCAAGCCGGTCGAGTTTCAGGAAATGCCGTTCCAAAGCCTGTTTGCGGCCGTGCAGTCGACCCGTTCGAACGTCGCCATCGGCTCGATCACCATCACGCCTGCGCGTTTGGAATCGGTGTCCTTTACGCAACCGCTGTTTGACGCCGATCAATGCCTGACCGTCGCCACCAAAAGCGGCATCGAGAATATCGAGGGCATGAGCGGCAAGACCTTGGCTGTCATCACCGGCACCACCGGCGAAATCTGGGCCAGCGAGAATGAAGCCACGCTGAAATTTGCATCGATCGGTCGCTATGATGGCAACCAGGATCCGATGATGGATATCGCGACCGGCCGCATCGATGGCTTCGTGCATGACTGCCCGATCGACGCCTATTACATCAAAGACAAACCGCAGTTCAAAATCGTCGCGACCATCCCGACGAATGAACAGTTCGGCCTGATGCTGACCAAAGACAGCCCCTTGCTTGAGGATGTCAACAACGTCATCACCGAGCTGAAAGAAAGCGGCGAAATGGCCAAGCTGCACGAGAAATGGTTCGGCATGCCCGCAGCCGAAGACTCGAGCACCGTCAAGGTTCTGCCCATCCCGGCGCTCTGATCCGTTCCGCCTTAACCGACAAAGTCCGGCCTGACCTGCGTTGGGCCGGACCCATCTTCCGAGGGCTGCATGGACCTGATTACGACATTCTTCAATATCGAGGTGCTGCGACAGGCCGCGCCACTTTTGCTGCAAGGCTTCTGGCTGACCATCCTTTTGGGTGCGACCAGTCTGGTGATTTCGCTGACGCTTGGGCTGATGCTGGTTTTGTTGCGGCTATATGCGCCCAAGCCTTTGCGCTTGCTGGCGGTGGCCTATATCGACATCTTTCGCGCGCTGCCGCTTTTGGTCCTGTTGATCCTCGTCTATTACGCGCTGCCGTTCGTGGGCATCAGGCTGTCGTCCTTTTGGGCCGCGACCGCTGCGCTGTCGCTGGTGGCATCGGCCTATATGGCCGAAACCTTTCGTGCGGGGATCGAATCCGTGCCAAAAGGCCAGTTCGAGGCGGCGCAAACCCTTGGGTTCAGCTGGCCGCGTATGATGTCGGACATTGTGCTGCCACAGGCCATGCGCCTTGTCGTGCCGCCAACCACCGGCGTCTCGATCGGCCTGATCAAGGATACGGCGCTGGCTTCGGTCGTGGCGATGCCCGACTTGCTTAAGCAGGCCACCCAGACCCAGGCATTTTATGCCAACCCCTCGCCCCTGGTTGGCGCGGCGCTGCTTTATCTGGCGCTTTTGCTGCCATTGGTGCGTCTGGTCAGCGTCCTTGAAGCCCGCCAGAAGCGCAAGCGCTGATGCCTGCCCGTGAGATAAGAGAACCATCATGAGCCAGAAATCCGCCAATTCGGGCCACGACCCGATCATCACGATGCGCGGCGTGGAAAAGCACTATGGTCAATTCCATGCCCTGCGCGATGTGAACCTTGATGTGCGACGCGGCGAGGTGATTGCCATTATCGGCCCGTCGGGGTCCGGCAAATCCACGCTGATCCGCTGCATCAACCACCTAGAGACCATTTCGTCGGGCCAGATCGTCGTTGACGGGGTCGAAGTGAAAGAAGGCAAGAACTTGGCGCTTGTGCGCGCCGAAGTTGGAATGGTGTTCCAGCAGTTCAACCTTTTTCCCCATATGAACGTGCTCAAGAACGTGGCCATTGCGCCTGTCCGTGTGCGCGGCATGGCAAAAGCCGAGGCCGAGGCACGCGCGCGTCAGCTTTTGGAACGCGTGGGTCTGTCTGCGCATATGGACAAATTCCCCGATCAGCTTTCGGGTGGCCAGCAACAGCGTGTCGCGATTGCCCGCGCCCTGGCGATGGAGCCGCTTGTTTTGTTGTTTGACGAGCCAACCTCGGCGCTGGATCCTGAAATGGTCGGCGAGGTTCTGGACGTCATGCAAAACCTGGCGGCAACCGGCGTGACCATGCTGGTCGTCACCCATGAAATGGGTTTTGCGCGTCGCGTCGCTGACCGTGTCGTCTTTATGGAGGCGGGACAGATCATCGAAGAAAACACCCCCGACGCACTGTTCGATACGCCCCGTACCGACCGGGCAAAAGCCTTCCTTAGCGCCATCATGCACGGCAATGCCGCCTAAGACAGCCAATTCAGAAAGTCACGTAAGATGATTGATACCGACATTCAGGCCCGGCCCGCGGTCCGCGCGCTTTCCAGTTCGCTGATCCGCGAGGTCGCCAATGCGGCGATGGGCAAAGCAGATGTGCTGCCCTTTTGGTTCGGGGAATCCGACCAGCCCACGCCTCAGTTCATCCGCGCCGCCGCTGCCGATGCCCTGATGGCAGGCGAGACGTTTTATTCGCAAAACCTTGGCCGCCCCTATCTGCGCGCGGCGATCTCGGCCTATCTCAGCAACCTTCACGGACGCGATATCCCGGCCGAGCGCATCGTTGCCACCGGCTCGGGTATGAGCGGGCTTCAGATTGCCAACCAGCTTGTTCTGTCGCCCGGCGATCGCGTCGTCGCGGTCACGCCGCTTTGGCCCAATATCAGCGAGGTTCCCCTGATCCTTGGCGCCAAAGTCGATCGCGTGTCGCTTTCGGTCGTCGAAGGGCGCTGGACGCTGGACGTGGATAAGCTGATCGCGGCTTTGACGCCCGATACACGCATGCTGATCGTCAATTCGCCCAACAATCCCACCGGCTGGATGATCGATGACGAAAGCATCGCAGCTATTCTGGCCCATTGCCGCAAACACGGGATCTGGGTGCTGGCCGATGAGGTCTATGAGCGGCTGGTCTATGACCCGGCGCGTCCTTCGGCGCCGTCGTTTTTGCGCCACGAGCAGCCCGGTGATCGTATTCTGTCAGTGAACAGCTTCTCGAAGGCGTGGTCGATGACGGGTTGGCGGATTGGCTGGATGGTGATCCCCGAAGTGCTGGCGCAAGATGCGACCAAGCTTGTTGAATATAACTTCTCCTGCATTTTCGAGCCCAGCCAGCGTGCGGCAACCGCCGCAATCCGCGAGGGAGAGCCCGAGGTTGCGCGCATGCGGGCGCAATTGGCGCGTACACGTCAGGTTCTGGTCGATGGCCTGCGCAGCATGAACCGGGTCAGCGTGCCGGATGCGGGGGGCGCGATGTATGCTTTCCTCAAGGTTGAAGGGCATGATGATTCCCTGGGGCTTGCGCAACGGTTGGTGCGTGAAACCGGCCTTGGCCTGGCACCTGGGCGCGCTTTTGGCGCCGAGGGCGAGGGCTGGCTGCGCTGGTGCCATGCAACCTCGGAAGAGAAAATTGCCGATGGTCTGACACGACTTCAGGACTTCTTGCGCAAGTAAGCATAAAGGCCGGGGCACTCCCGGCCTTTATCTTTTCCCGGATGTGATAGCGATGGCTCGGCTGCCTGCGCGGCCCAGCCATTTCGGGGCGGCAGGGTCGCTTAGCGTGATCCGTTGCTGCCTGCCTATGGGCATTGCGCAGCTCGGATCGCGCAATCCTGAACAGTTGGGGCTTTGGCCGGGCTGGCTTGCGGTGTAGCCTGATGGCCGATGGCGCAGCCATTGTGTCATCAGGAACTGCCCCTGTCGGAGGTTTCCATGCCCAGCACCATCCATCTGCACCGCGTTCTGACCACCTCGCCTGACAAGATCTATCGCGCCTTCACCGAGCCTGATGCCCTTGCCAGTTGGCTGCCCCCGTTTGGCTTTCTCTGCAGCGTTCAAGAGTTTGACGCCAAGGTCGGCGGCAGCTTTCGCATGTCGTTTCGCAATTTTACGACCTCGCAAACCCATGCGTTCGGCGGCACTTTTATCGAAATGGTTCCGGGGGAACGGCTGGTCTATACGGACCGCTTTGATGATCCGAACCTGCCCGGCGAAATTCGCGTGACGGTCACACTTTCAGCAGTCGCGGTCGGCACCGAACTGCGCATCGAGCAAGCAGGTATTCCCGATCTGATCCCGCCCGAAAGCTGCTATCTGGGATGGCAGGATTCATTGGTCAAACTGGCGCGACTGGTTGAACCCGAGATCCCCGACTAGGCCATTCGCCGCTTGATTGGCGCATTTTCGGCCACGTCCCGCAGGCGCGACAATCGGGCTTTTCCTTTGCCCCGTTAACAGACTAGGCTTGCCATGATTAACCCTTGCTCGCTTGCAAAAGGGTTCGTCGCGGCCTGTTTTCATCAGGCCAAGCCCGCGACATAGCGCTTCATTCTGCGACATCGGAGATGACCATGGCTCAAAACACACAGAAATCTGTTGCGCTTACCGATCTCGACAGCCGGCAGACGGCTGTTTTCCATAACCCACCCTGGAGCCTGACGGGAATTGTTCCCGAACATCGCGGCAGCCGCGTCCGGTTGCAGCGCAATGATGGCCATATTCACGAGGTCTTGGTCGGCGCTGATGCAAAATCGCTGACGTTGCGCTTTTGCGGTTGGTGAACCAATGCTGAGCCCATCCGTGGCATAGGGCGTTGCCTGTATCCCAATAAAAACGGGCGCTGCAAATGATATTGCAGCGCCCGTCATTGATTGTTTTTGCGGATTTAGTGCTGGGCCGGGGCCGGAAGAACCGGAACCTCTTTGCCATCGGCATTATAAAGTTTGCCGTTGACGAAATAATCCCCGTCCTCAAG